>CAYNEU010000564.1:0-4501 GCA_964396275.1 uncultured archaeon
AAAATAGTACTTAATTTCAATAACTTCATTTTTTATTTTTCATATCCCATTCTCTAATCGCTGAAACAATATTTAAAAAGTGTTCTTTAAAGTTTATTGGAGTTGAAGATTCATGAAAATACAAATATGGATTGAGTTGAAATATTTGAAAGATGATTTTACCTTTTTGAGGAAGCCATCTTTTTTCTGAAATCTCTTTATAAAAATTAAATCCACGTTTTTCTGATTTTAATCCCAATTTGTTTGAAGTTAAATAAATCCTAATCATATTTGATTCAACTTCTATATGTTTTAAAAATTTGAATTGAAAATCAATTTGAACAAAATAGGGTGTCTTTAACGTTACTAAAAATTTATCATGAAATACGCCTCGCAGTATAGGGATTGTTATACTTGAAAAAATATAGACTAGAATTAATCGTATGATTAGAGATGTAATAAAATAATCATTTGATAGAATAAAAACCAAATTAATAAAGATAACAATGACAACAGTGAAACTATTAAATAGGAAAAAGCTTAATCCAGTTTTATACTTTCTATGAATTTCAAAACTCATATCGTTTAATTCTCTGTTAAGAAAATTAACTAAGGTAGGCGAAAATTTAATAGTCGTTATTTGGAAAAAATGAATTGATAAATAAATTATAAAGAAAAACCAAGTAACTATTTGATCCAAAAATAATATCAGATTAGATATGAACAGCTGAAGAGATATAAAATAATAAATTGTATTAATAAAGAATAGTGCAATTATCAAAAAAAAGACTCTGAATAACTTTCTAAAATACTCTTTTTTAATCAAGCTAATGAATTTAGAAATATCATCTTCATTATCTAAATTAAATTCTGATAGATTTTTATTATAGTTTGTTATTTTAAATCACTCCAAGATTTTACTTTACCTTTTTCCTCTTGAGGAGAAATCCAAAATTTCTGAACGATTTCACGAAATAATTTAAAATCAGGATTATCTTTTTCATTCAATTTAACTATATGGAACTTACTCGTCTTTTTCTTAATTTTAATGTAATTTTGCTCAAGCAAAAAATCAAAAGCGTGAATTAATTTTTCACGTCTATCTATATTTAAACAATTCATAATATCAGTTTTTGAAATAATCTCTTCTGACGCTTGTAATTTTGCCAAGCTCATCAAAACTTGACCGCCTCTAAGAGAAAATATCGTTGTTAATTTATTGAAGATTCTGCAAATAGAATTCATGATAGTAATCATATCGTTAAAAAATGTGATTTTATTACGTCCTTTTAGCTCAAGTTGTTCCTCAAAATTATCGAGATGATATTTATCTATAAAATCATTAAATGAAAGCATACTAAGTATAAAATATTAAAATTAAATAATTAAAAGCTTCTATACTAAAGTTTTATGATGTTATATTTTTATTTTGATTAGACTAGAATAATGTCTTTAAAGACATGTATTTTGTCTTAAAAAGCAACTTTCAATGCTAAACCTTTTTAAATTACTTAATAAATATGAAAATTAAAGGAGTATATAAATCTGATCTTGTAAAGTGATTAAAATGGGTAAGATTATTAAGAAATATAAAAAAATATTGTCTATTATCATTACATTATACTTCTTATTAGATCTTTCTATTTCAATTCCTAATGTATCTGCCCCCCCTCCGGCATCGATACCAGACCAATTTATTTCTGAGATATTTCCAAATTCCACCTTACCGTTGCAGCTTATTTATACTAATACTGTTATCACTTTCAATGCAACAGATTTTTCTCATAAAATTGATATAAATTTTGATGCAAACTACACGATACATAATCCAGGAAATACTACCATTATCCCAGTAATTGTTCCCTTCTCTCTAGCAATAAATACCTCTCAACTTAATATTGAAGTAGACGCAAACGATATTCAAATCCCATATGACCTGTTTGTTGCTTCTCCATGGAATGAAAGTATGACAGAAATAGATATTAACATCTTTACACGATTTATGGATATGTATCCAATTATTTTCATTAGAAGCAACGTATCGCTTCTCAAGAATAGCAGTTTTGTTTTACGATATCAAATTAATGGTTCAATAAGTAATCCTTTTGATTCCAGTGATTTATTTTACTTAATATATCATGTAGGAACTTCGCAAGAGTGGATAGGAAATAGTACAGGAAAAGTAGAGCTTAAAGCATATGGAAAACAACCTGTATTTAGTACAAGGGGATCCCTATGTTCATTTGAATTGGAGTGCTGTGATCTTATAGATATTAATGGAGGGAATTCCTTTAGATGTGAATGGAATAATAGACAAATTTCTGAGGGAGATATTGGAATTCAATATTATACTCAAGCCGAAAATGGATTTATAATAATCGTAATTGTAAATATCTCAATATATATTGCAATAGTCGTTATCATCATCTTAGTTATAATTATTAGAAAAAACCGAAGGAAAATAGAATCAATGTAAAATTTTGTAAAATTAATGGTAGAATGACATGAATCTATCATTTGAAATAATACGCTATGTTGTTTTCATAATAATAGGGATTATTCTTATCAGTTGGTATATGCAAAAAAAAGGAAGAGAATGCGCAATAAAAAGAATGTTATCCTTTATAATTGGCTGGAAAACTGTAATGTTATTTGTGTTGATAGGGACAGATATTTTAATTGAATCTCTTTGGAGATTAGATATTTATTACTATTATTCTGAAGTTGTTACCTTCCCTATTATAATGGTAATTATAGCTTTTGTTATTAATATCTTGTTGGGAATCGCATTTTTTGAGATTATTTTTAAACAAAAAATGCAAGAAATCATTATTATTATAATTGTTCTTATAGAATTGATTCTTGATAATAGTATCTTGTATTTGCTTTCCCGTGTAATCTAGTTTATGCAAAAATAACCTTCATCCAAATAGGCATAAAAATGAATAGTTTTTTAGGTGATTTAATTTCACAATTAATAAAATTAAGATTCATATACTAAAATATCAGGTTTTGGACATAAGCATATTATTAATCTGTACTGCTTTCAATAGATCAAAACCTTATAACTTTTTCTTGATTTCCCTAGATAATCTTTTTCCCCACTAGGAGAAATTATTAATGAAGAAAAAATTTGAAAAGCATAAATAAGTAAGATTCAAGAATTTTCATTATTTAATTTTGTTTCTTTTGTTTTATATTTTTTTTTGTAATATTGTATAATTCCATAAGTAATAATCCATGATAGTATGAAATGCTATCGAAGTATCCTTCTGCTAAATCTGACTTATCAGCATATACCAAAGCCATTTGTGCATTAAGTGCTGCTCGCATTAATAATTCGACTCCTTTATATATGAGATTAGGGCTCCACATACCGTTTTGAGGATTGGACCACCACACAGGACAGGAATAGATTCCACGATCGTAAAAAAACCTTGCTGTATTATAATAATTTTCAACCTCCCATCCTATTTTAAAGTCAATCTTATCTGCCAAATTCATTAGATTATTCAGACTCTTCATTAGTTTCCAATAAAATTTATGAATATTGTTATCTGGGTGATTCCATAATGGATAAGGAATTCCTTCTTTCAAATCTTCATAAGTTGTACTCCAGCTTGATTCTCGTGGTATAATTGTTTTATTGCCTATTGGAAAATGCTGATCCAATTCTGAAATTGATATAATTTTAATTACTTCTTCCTCATAAATGAGATCTAACACCTTTTTTAGAAATGTTTTTTCATAATTTTTAATATGGTGCCCAAAAGTCTCTCCATCCATTGCCGTGATAATATATCTATCAATTTCTTTTGTTGATTTTATTTTTACTTTATCTTCTGGTTGAAAAATTTCCTTAATTGCTTTTACAAATTCTTTAGCAGACACATCCATAAAAGAGATTTTATTACTGAGAATGTCATCTCTGAAGAATAACTGAAGTCCATTTGGAGAACAATAGATCTGATCATAAGGCCAGTCAACTGGACAAGCAATTCCACTCATTATAACCCATTTGTATCCTAGCTGGCGAATATATTTAGCAACAGCTCCAGAAATAGCCATTTCTGGTGGAAAAAACCCTATTCTCTTCCAACGCCCAAATTCTCTTCTGTTTAAATCTTCATTCAACTGGATTTGATGTTTAGCTTCTTTTTTTGGAATTAACGGAAGAATTGGATGATATTTTGCTGTTCCTACAATTTCAATTTTATTTTCAGAAACGAGATTTTTCAATTGATCCATAGTATCTGATAGATCATACTTATAAAACAATTCAATAAGAACACCGTTGATATTCAAACAAATCTTTATATTTTCGTAATCCTCTAATAAGGAGAATAATGGTCTATAGCATTCTTTATCGATTTTTTTCAAAATATTAAGATCTTGAGTGGGAGGTTGGTAAATGTGAAGTAATGGTGCCCAATAAGTTGTCAAATCAATCACATCTGGTTATTTCTAATTCGTAATTAATTTTTAATATTATTATATAAAAAAATACAATTAAAAGGTTTAC
>CAYNEU010000565.1:0-8090 GCA_964396275.1 uncultured archaeon
AGCAAATATCATTATTCACCCCAATGAGAAGAGAAAAGTCAATAGATTTCTAAGAGAAATTATTAAAAATGGAGAATCTAAACGTGAAGGAAGATTAAAACATAAAGATGGTAATTGGTTATGGTTTGATATTAGAGGAAAAGTTATTCAAGATTCTCAAGGTAAATTGTATGGTTTATTGATTTCAAGAGATATTACAGAAAAAAAAGAATATGAAATCAAATTAAAGGAATCAGAAAAAAGGTATCGATTAATTACTGAGAATTTTAATGATTTAATAGGAATTATAAATAAAGATTTCATAATTGAATTTGTAAATGAACATTCATGTTTTAGCTTACTAGGTTATAAATTTAATGAAGTAGTTGGAAAGAATATATTGGATTTTGTTCCTCCCTCAGATAAGGAAAGAGGACTCAATACTCTCATAAAGGCTAGAAATAGTGAAAAGGGAGTTATTGAAATAAGAGTGAGACATAAGAATGGAAATTATTATTGGTTTGAAGTTACGGGAAAAGTTTTTATTGATGATAATAATGAACCGAAAGGAATTTTAGTCTGCAGAGATATCACCATTCGAAAGGAGACAGAGTCGAAATTAAAAGAATCAGAAGAAAAATATAGATTAATGTCTGAAAATGCAAACGATATAGTATCAATCTTGAATGGTAATTTTAACATTGAATATGTAAATCAGCGAGCTTTAGAAAAAATATTAGGGTATTCAAAAGATTTTATAATCGATAGAAAGGCAATTTGGTTTGCTCATCCTGATGATAGAGAAAGAATTTTAAATGAATTTATGAAGATTTTTGATGAAAAAGAAGTAAAAACAGAAGGTAGGGTCAGACATAATAATGGAAATTACATCTGGGTGGAATTTAGTGGAAGACTTTTTCATGATGAAAATAATAATCCAAAATTTCATTTAATTATAAGAGATATTACTGAACGTAAGAAAGCAGACCAAGAAATTCAATATCAAGCCAAACTTGTTGAAGATGTTTCAGATGCAATTATTTCTACAGATATGGAATTTAGAATTGTCAGTTGGAATAAAGCTGCAGAGGTTATCTATGGCTGGAGAGCAGATGAAGCAATTGGAATCAGTATAGAGGAAATTATTCCTATTGAATACCCCTATGATGAAAGAGAGGAAGTACTAGAAAAATTTTTTGAAGATGGATCTTGGAGAGGAGAAGTCCTCCAGAAACATAAGGATGGTAGATTTATTAATATACTAACATCTGTCTCTTTAATTAAGGATATTAGGGGAAATCCTGTAGGAATTGTGGCAACTAATCGAGACATTTCCGAACGAAAAAAAATACAAGAATCTTTACGTGAATCTGAAGAAGCATATCGTTCTTTAACAGAAGGATTATCTCAAACACGAATTGGAATTGATATTGTAGATTCCAATTATAATATAATTTATCAAAATCAATTTTTGAAAGATCAGTTTGGTAAACACGAAAATAGAAAATGTTTTGAATTTTATCTAAGAAGAGAAACCTATTGTGAAGATTGCCCTATGATGAAAGCCATTCAAAACCGAAAAGTTGAAAAGGCAATTATTACTACTCCCAATAATCGTACTTACGAAATAATATCTGCTCCCTTGCCAAATCCAACCGGATTTATAGAAAAAGCTGCAGAAGTAATAATAGACATAACTGAAAGAATAGAATCAGAACAGAAATTAAAAGAATCAGAAGAAAAATACCGAAAGTTCGTAGAACAATCCAAGGATGGAGTGGTTCTGGTCGATGAAAATGCAACAATAATCGAATGGAATAAAGGTCAAGAGAAAATTTCTGGATTAAAAAAAAAGGCGGTTTTAGGGAAAAGAATTTGGGATGTGCAATATCAAGCGTTTCCAGATGAATTAAAATCTCAAGAAAGACTTGAACACTTAAAATTGTCTATAAAACAAGCATTCAAGACAGGAAATACCCCTTGGGATAATGTTCTGCAAGAAAGGGATATCAGAGATAGTCATGGTAACCGACATATCATACAACAAGCACCTTTTCTAATTAAAACTGAAAAAAAATATATGTTGGGTGTTATATCTCGTGATATTACGGAATTAAAAGAAGAAGAGCAAAAGAGAAAATTTGCTCAAGAAGAACTTCAAAAATCTTATGAAAAACTCAAAGAACTGGAAAAGATTATTAATAGTAGCCCGGGAGTGTTGTTTCTATGGAAAAATACCAAAGGGTGGCCTGTGGAATTTGTTTCTGAAAATATCAAACAATTTGGGTATAATCCAGAGGATTTCTATTCTGGAAAGGTTTACTATGAGGACATTGTACATCCTGATGATTTAGATCGAATTGCCGAAGAAGTAAATAATTATAATAATGAGGATATCGATGAGTTTACCCAAGAATATAGAATTATAACTAAAGCTGGTGAAGTAAAATGGTTAGATGATAGAACATGGATTAGAAGAGATATAAAAGGTAAGATTACACATTTTCAAGGAATCGTATTAGATATTACTGTTCGTAAGGCTGCTGAAGAAGCATTAAAATTATCAGAAAAAAACTATAAAGACGCCTATAATAAGGCAAATTTCTATAAAGATCTCTTTACTCATGATATAAATAACTTACTTCAAATAATAAATTCTTCAGCAGAACTAATTACCTTCCAGCTTGGGGATTCTGAAAAGTCTAAATCAATAGAAAATCTAGCGCTGATGATAAAAGATGAAGTTAAAAGAGGTTCAAAATTAGTTTTTAATGTTCGCACTCTTTCTGAGCTAGAGGAAGAGAAAATTTCTACACAACAAGTTAATATTTGTAGTTATTTGAAAAACTCAATAGATTTTGTTAAAAAAGCATATAGTGGAAGAAATGTAAATATTTCCGCTGGTAATCTTGATGATAATTACTATATTAATGCTAATGTTCTTCTTCAAGAGGTATTTGAAAATATATTAATTAATGGAATAAAATATAATGAAAATGCAGTTGTAGACATCTCTGTTAAGATTTCGGAGCAAAAGTTAGATCAGAAAACATATATTAAAATCGAGTTTCTTGATAATGGTATTGGTATTATTGATAAAAGGAAAGAAGTAATATTTCAAAGAGGTAAGGAAGCCTTCAATGGTTCTAAGGGGATGGGAATTGGTCTCTCTCTCGTAAGTAAAATAATTCAAATTTTCAATGGTAAAATTTGGGTTGAAGATCGAATAGAAGGAGATTATACCAAAGGGAGTAATTTTATTATGTTATTGCCAAAATAGAAATTCCAAGCAGTATAAAAAAAAAAGATAATTAATGTTATTAAAGATTCATTTCCTCTAATTTTAGTTTGTTGTGCGTCGCATCCTCTTTGGATATTTTGTACATAAGTGCAAAAGCAATTGTCCCTATTATAAATATAATCATCGGTATTATAGACATTTGAAAGATTAAACCAATTTTAGCAGTATTACTATTTCCTGTTCCAAGTGCAGCATCATAACCAGTTATTCCAGAGACTATTACAAATATTATTGTTTGGAAGAAGTAAGAGAATGCGGTGAAAAATTTCCACACACTGGTATAACTTCCTTCTTCTCGTTTCCCTGAGGTAACTGCAGCATTATCAATCCCTTCTGCTCTTAATAAACCATAGATTGCTCCAGAAGTTGCGCTAAATCCGATACCCTGAAATGTAAACATAAGAATAAGCCCTGACAAACTGGTTGTAAAGAATAAAAGGAAGAATCCAATTATATTTAATCCCATTCCTATTATATATGCTTTTTTATTTCCAATTTTTTTTGATATCCATACCCATAAAGGAGCTAAAGCAAATCCAATAAAATATAACATTACCAGTGGTATCGCTGTAGCCCCAATTTCTAATCCTAGACTATCTACTACGAAAAAATTAAGCCCATATAAGAAGCAAGCACCACCAACAGCCCATGTAAAACCTGCGATAACAATTGCCATCCAATTTTTGTCTTTGAAAATTCTTTTAATAATTTCCTTTAATGGAGAAGTTGCTCTATTTGTTGCATCTAATTCTGCGCGAAATGTTTTCATCTCCTCTGGCTCTCTTATCCCATAATTATATGGTATAACAAAAAGATATGCAATAATAACTATAATTATAACTGCAACTAAATATCCTAGCCCTTCTATTAAACTTGGTACTAAACCATTAGCTACAATAGAAATGATACCACCAAGAATAGATCCGATCCATATTACTTTACCCCTGTGAGAAGATCCCCTAAATAAATCAGGAAATAAAGCATTATGATTTATCTCAACGCTAGTCATAAATGTATCATGCAAAATCATAGTAAAAATTAGCCAAATCACTAACACAGTTATATTCGTTGAAATCTGAATAAAACTAAATATCAGAATAACTGGGCCAAAAATCAACCCAACCATGATCCACGGATACCTTTTTCCAAATCGAGATGTAAATCTTTTTGATCTATCTGCTAAATAACCTATTACGGGATCATTTATAGCTTCTAAAATGGAGTACACAAGATAAATCAAAGCTATAAATATTTGAGGAATTAAAAGAATATTTGCTGCAAAAAATTGAATTTGACCCCACATTGCAAACAAGAATCCAGTACTAACCCCTTGTAATGTGAAAAGTATTATTCTTTTATTAGTTATAATCTCAGAATATTTAGCTTTTTGAGGTTCTGACATTTTTTTCACAATTTTAGATTAATTTTTATATCTACTTTTATTTGATTATAAATTTTAGTTAATTTTATTTTTCAACCTAAAACTATTTATAGATTTATTTGGTTCTTTAAAAAAGCTCATATGATAAAATTAATATCTTTTAATTTTTATTTAGAGTAAAGAAATAAAGAGGATTTCAAACTAATTCTTCTTTTTTAATCCAATCTCTTCTAAACAACCCGAATTGGTGGAAATCAACATAGTTTCCATCGACATACATATCTTCTTTTAAAAGTCCTTCTTGTTGAAAGCCTAATTTTTCAGCTGCCCTAAGTGATCTTTTATTTGGATTGATAATAGTTGCATATATCTTATGGAAATTTAATTCTGTAAATCCATAATTAATTAACATTTTGGCAGCTTCACCTATGAGACCTTTTCCCCAATAATCTAGCTCTCCGATTAAAGCACCTATAAAGGCATTACGATTTATCCAATTGATACGATTAAACCCGATACTACCGATAGGGCACTTATCATTTTTATGGTAGATCGTAAAATATACTCCCTCTTTTACACCATGTTCCGATGGAGGTTCGAACCATCTTTTAACTTCTTCAGGAGTTCTCGGCATAACATGGCTAGCAAAATGACGTACTTCTGGATTATTATGCCATTTACAATATAAAGTAATCCATTTAGAATTTGGGGCTAATACTTCTATTCTTTCTCCCTCAATAAAAGGGAAAATTTGGATCTCTTCTTTCTCTTCTTCCGTCATTTAAAACTACCAGAATAGTTTTAGAAATTAATATAATTAATATATATATTTAAGAGATTGAATAGATTAAAATCTTAGTATTTAAATTTGACTAGTTTTAATCATTTGATTTTTCTTTTCTTTTTATCCAATCTTCCTTTAATAAACTATAAGTTTTTACTCCAAGGTGTTTACCGTCAAGATAGAATTCATCTTCTTTTATGCCTTCAAACTGAAAGCCACATTTTTCAGCAACACTCCAAGACCCAATGTTTTCCACACAAACTCCACCGTGTAATTTATTGAGATTTAATTCATTGAAAGCGTATTCATTAAGTAATTCTGTAGCCTCTGTAGCAATTTTTTTTCCCCAATAATCAGGTTCTCCAATTCGTATAAAGGCATTTGCCCATCCGTTAATCCAATCTATCCAACCCACACCTACATGCCCAATAGGTTTTTTATCCTTATTATGCCAGATTTCGAAAGATACAAAATAAGACATTTCCCAATCTCGTGGTTCAAACCACTTTTTAATATCCTCTACTCTACTTGGAATAATATTCCTCGCATATTTACGTACTTCAGGATCATTTAGCCATTTAACATATAAGTTTATATTTTCCGAATTTTGAGGAATAAAACTTATCGTTTCTCCTTCAATAAAGACGGGAACCTCTCTATTTTCCTTTTCTTCCATTATTATTGTTAAATCGTAATTTTTTTGGTTTTATATTTAATTTTAATTAATTTATTTTTTTGTATTTAACCAATCTTCCTTTGATAAACGATACATCTTTCCATCAACATATCTTCCATCAATAAATAAATCTTCTTTCTCTAAACCCCGATATTTAAATCCAATCTTCTCAGCAACGCTCCATGAACTTATGTTTTCAACAGCTGCTCCTGCTTGTAGTATATTAAGATTCAATTCATTGAATGCATATTCTATAATCATTCTTGCACCTTCTGTAGCTATATCTTTTCCCCAATATTCTGGTTCTCCAATAAAAAGAAATATATTTGCCCATCCATTAACCCAGTCAATCCCTGACAAGCCTACTTCACCTATTGGTCTTTTATCTTTTTTATGCCAAATTTCAAAAACAATACCTCTGGGGATTCTCCCCTCTTGGGGTTCAAACCATTTTTTAATATCGTTACTAGTAACTGGTATTTCCCATCGAGCAAATTTTCTAACTTTTGGGTGATTTAACCATTTTAAATATAAATTGATATCTTCTGAATTTGGAGGGATAAGACTAATTATTTTTCCATCGATAAAAACTGGAACTTCTTTATCTTCTTTTACTTCTTTCTCGCTCATAATTTTCTTTCTCTCCACTCATCTTTTAATAGATAGTATGTTTTGACATCAACATATTCTCCATCTACAAAAAGCTCATCTTTTCTGACTCCTTCAAAAGTAAATCCTCTTTTTTCAGCTACTGTCCAAGACCCAATATTAGCAACTATCGCTCCAGCATGTAATTTATGTAGATTTAGTTCATTAAAAGCATATTCAATGATCAGATCTGTAACTTCAGTGGCAATATTTTTATTCCAATAATCAGGTTCGCCAATAGTCATCCCAACATTCGCCCAACCATTTACCCAATCTATATCAGTTAAGAAAGTTTGACCAACTGGCTTATTATCCTTTTTATGCCAAATTTCAAGTACAATAAAATTCCGAATTCTTCCTTCTTGAGGTTTAAACCATCCTTTCGCGTCATCTACTGTTATGGGTAAAATATTTCGAGAATATTTACGGACTTTTGGGTCATTTACCCATTTTACATATAAATTTACTCGTTCTGAACTCTGAGGTATTAAATAGACATTTTGCCCTTCAATAAATAAAGGAATTTCTTGTTTTTCCATGCTGTTTATCACAACTTAATGAGATTATTATTTAATCCTTTTTCAATTCTCTAGATTTTATCCAATCTTCTTTTGACAACCGAAATATTTTTGCATCAACATATTTTCCATCAACATACATTTCATGCTTTCTTATTCCATCAAGTACAAACCCAATCTTCCCTGCGACAGTCCATGAGCCAATATTATCAAGAGCAACTCCTCCGTGTATCTTATTTAGTTTCAACTCATTAAATGCATATTCCATGAGCAATTCAGTAGCTTCCGTCCCAATATCTTTATTCCAATAATTTGGTTCTCCAATTTGAAGAAAAGCATTTGCCCATCCATTTATCCAATCTATATGGTTTAATCCAATTTGACCTATTGGTTTCTTATCTTCTTTATGCCAAACGTCTAATAATACAAAATCGCCAATTCCTTCACTTCTACTTTCTGACCTTTTTTTCTGTTCATCTATTGTCCTTGGCATTATATTACGAGCATATTTGCGGACTTTAGGATGATTCTTCCATTTTACATATAAATTCACAAATTTGGAGTTCCGAGGGCAAAGATCTATTTTCGATCCTTGAATAAATGAAAATTCTTTCGTTTCCTCATTTTCTTTAGATTTTTCTTCTTTCTTCGCCATTTAATTAACCTCTTAATGTTAAAAATTAAGGAAACATTATTTCATCCAATCGTCTTTAAATATTGAATATTCGAGTACATCCATATGCTCTCCATCAATATAAACTTCTTTCTTAAGTGTAATTTCAAGCTTAAAACCTAATTTCTCT
>CAYNEU010000566.1:0-6575 GCA_964396275.1 uncultured archaeon
ATTGTAGGGATTAAGACTCGAGTAGTAGAAGAATTACTTAATTCTCTTATAGCTAAAGTCATTAAAATAGGTACCCATACAGCTATAGTTAAAGCATCAATTATATCTAAGATTGCCCAAGTTCTAGAATTGAACAAGTCATCAAGTATTGCTTGATTAAATGATGACAAATTAATGAGACTAACTGGTGGAAATCCGACAAGTACAATTAAAATTTTAATACCATTTATTAATAAGAATGGTGTAAACGCACATAACAACATTTTGAATTTATATGAGCCCTCTAATTGAAGCATTGTCCCACCTTTATAAATACTAAACGGGCTTACATCTGTTTGTCCATATTTTTCTCTTTGTTCTCTTATTCCTCCAAACCGTTTTTCTAATTTATCTGTGAATCCTACAGCATAATTGGCACCTTTACTAAATAACCATATTAAAATTGCAAAGAATATTAATTGAAAGCACAATCCAAACATGAAAAAAGCACCAAAAAAACTTAAATTAATAGCGGCCATGATTGGATCAAAAATATCAACACTAACAAAATCAAAATGTGATAAAAATGCCAAACCCATTAAACCGTATAATAATGAAGAGAATAATAAAATTAACCATCCAGGAGCTTTACTTCTTTTATGATTTATATCAAAAAAAGCTTTTGGAGGATTCACGAAAAGATAGAGAATTTTGAAATACCATGGATATGGTGAGGACCATTCTGCTTCATATCGTCTAAAAAACCTAATAGTCTCAATTCTTTCGGTTTTTAATCTAATACCACAAAAATTACACGCAAAACTATCAGCAGGATTCTCATTTCCACATCTTGGACAACGTACGAATGCTGCAACTGTCGCTGACATTCTTATAAGTAAGTTTTATTAATTTTTATAATAATCATATAATAAAATAATCTTATAAAAATTTCTTCAAATTTTTTAACCTAACCGTAATTATAACTTTCTTTATATATTAATTTTTATCTAACTCTTGAAGTTCTATTATGAAATTATTATTATCGTGTAAAATTCTATAATTCCTCTTTAAAAACAATTTAATTAGTTCTAAGTTGGTTTTAGTGTGGTTAGTAATCTCAAGTACTTTTATTCTCGATAATTCCTTAATGAAACCCATAAAAGGTATTAATTGATCGCTTAGATAGTTATCCACGGGAATCTCTTTTTTAATATATTTAATAAACTCATTAGCAGTCCTTTTAGCAAGATTTTCAGAAGTAATGTTGCGTTCACCAAGTGTAGTTCCAGAAGAAATAAAGGCTCCTGTATCAGAACTTGCCCATAAATGAAACCCCACTCCAGGACTCAATGAATTTACATATTTAGAATTAATTTCAATATCCATTTTGAGTTCTTTCTTTAATTGTTGTTGAGCAGTTTTTTTTATTCTTTCACTGACTTTATTTCTTTTTAGTTGATTGGCAGTTACTATTTCGCCTTGAATTAATTCAATATTCCCTAATTCAGTTAAACGTATTGGGCTCAATTTACTTTTAGCAGGATATAGAGTACATTTTACAAGAGCGCCTCCTTTAGGATAAAAACCATGCTTTTGAATATCAACATCAATTTTAAAGCCATGATTTCTAAAAATCTTATAAGTAACTTCATTAAGATAATTAAGGCCAGGAGCCCATTTACCAAATGTACCTCCGCCGTCCACAATAATTTCAATTTTTTCTGGTGTATTGAATCCCAGACAAGCAATTTGAATCGGCTGGAGTAATAATCCTATACTCCCAGCTGTTCCAATCTCAACCCGTATATTATCTTTTATAGATTGATTGGGACTTAAAGTGATTTCCTTAGTTCCAACCGTACAATTAGATAAATTACTATTTGTTAATTCTGATAAGGCTCTTAATCCAATCAAATGCTGTAATCTTAGACCTGGTTTAGGTCTATTAGCTCTTATATTTTTTATTCGAATTGAGCGTTTGAATAATATTGAAAATCCCGCTCCTATTCGGAGTATCGCACCCCCACCTTCTCCGAAAGAACCATCAATTTCTAAAAATTTAGTTGTAGTCATGGAGTATTACTTTTTCCATATAATGATTTAATTCGATTAATACCATTAAATTTTTCAATTAGCTGAACTACTTCTTTTGGTACTAATGTTTTCCACTTTTTATCATTCTTGTTGATTAAATTTCTAATATTATTAGCATTGAAATGCTTTTTAAAGATAGTTATTTTTTTCTCAACTTTAATTCCCTTATCAAAAAACAATTCTCTTACCCAATCACTATTAGTATAAACTGAATCAAATTCCCCTACAATTGAGATAACATGATCAACCCATTTTTTAGCATTAAAAATATCCTGGATGTAGTATATTGTATACTGTTGAGAGGAGATACCTCTTTTTTGTAATGCCGTCTTGATAAACATTTTTCTTTCATCACTTGTAAATGGATCATTTATAGTATGGGATAATTGAGAGCTACCTATTCCAATTTTAATTTTTTTTTTAGATTTTAAAATTTGTTTTATAACATAAATGTGTCCATGATGTAAAGGCTGAAATCTTCCAATAAACAGCGCAATTCTATTTTTTATTTCATTAGATTGTTCTATTTTTTTCTCGAAGAGAGATGAAATATTTGTATTTAAGAGTTTTTCCCAAATTTTTTTTGAATAATCTATATATTTTTCATTTTTCAACAGTTTTTCAAGTTCAGTTTTAGTATAGAATCTACTAAATCTAACATCTAACTCGTTCTGATCCGGACGTAAAGGAACATTCCAATCAACAATCCCTAAAAAAATGTATGCTATTTCATCACTTTCAGTATTTAAATCATAAAATATTACCTTCTGAACTTCTCTTGGAGGAATTCCAAATTCTTCTTCAAGTTCTCTTAATGCATTTTTCTTAATTTTATTTAGATCTAAATTTCTCGCCCAATTTATATGTCCAGAAGATGAATCAGTAAAAAAGTCCGGGAATGCTTTTTTATTTTTTCCGCGTTTTTGTACTAAATATGATATCGTACCATCTGGTGCTATTGATAAAATAAAAAACCTTGTAATTAAATGACTTACATTTTTCTTATGAGCCTCTGTTCTTTCCATTGGAAAAATATATTTAGAAATCTGACCAGATTGTAAAAATTTTTTATTTTTTTTATCAATACAAGCCAATATTTCTTTATCCATATCTATACTCTTCTCTTTATAATCTTAAAGTTAAAATATCTCCTACTGAAAAACCCAATTTCTTAGAGGCATTTTCTTGATTAATTGAAAGTTCAAGAAAACCAGTTGATCCAACAATAAATAAAAGTGATTCAATGGGAACACTTGAAAAGTGTGAAGTAAAGAATCCTTTATATGATTTTTCCTTAAATTTAACATTAATCTCTTGACCTTCATTTAATGTAAATCTACTATTTTTAATTGTATTATTTACTAATTGAATATTAGTTGTTCCATTTCCAAAAGAGTCAATATATTGAATTGAGCATTGGATAACTTGGTTTTTAACATCAATATCATATGTAAGTTTAAATTCTTGTAGTTTATTAAGATCAAAAGCAGGACCGAATTCTTGTAGTGGAATCCCAGATAATAAATGTGCACCTATTGGAGCCATAATATCTCTTCCATGAAATGTATTTGAAATTGGTATATTAAAAAAAAAATCATTTTGAATTTTTCTACACTCAGTAATGTTATTAGTAAAAATATCAGAAAATATTCCATTATTAGGCCCGATAAAATAGTAGTTTGATAGCGTTTTTAACACCAAAATTTCACGAGAACTTCCCACTCCGGGATCAACTACGACTATAAAAACAGTTCCTTCAGGAAAATACTTATAGGTTGTTTTTAATACATAAGAAGCTTCTATTATTGAATATGGAGCAATGTTATGCGAAAGATCTATTATTCTTATATTAGGATTCACACTTAATATAACTGCTTTCATACTAGCTATATAATGTTGACCTTTTAAGCCAAAATCAGTTATTAAGCATATTATTTTTTGATTGAAATCTACCATTTCAAGAGGAAAACAAGATATTAAATAAGAAATATTTATGACAAATAAAGAAACTGGAATTTATTTATTTTTTCTATATTTTTGATCGATATTATAAAAATCTTCTAGTGCTTTTGATTTTAATCTGTATTCCTCCTCTTTATCGAATTGGACCAATTTTTTAGAAATATCACCTGCTTTTCTATAAGAGGTATAAGCGGTATGAAAGTCTTCATTTCTAAGAGCGTTTCTGGCTTCTTGCACAATTCTTTCCCTCTCTTTAGATAATTCAGGAATTCGTTGAGAGAAATCACCTTTTTCTTTAAGTGAAGTGGCAATATCCATTATATAGAGGCTTTCTGCGATTTCAGCTGCTTTAGTGTAAAATTTAGCTGCTTTTTCATAATCTAAAGCTTTTACTGCCTTTTCAGCTATTTTATAGTTTTCTGAAATTTTGGTATGTTCTCCGTTTTCAATCTTCTGTACAAGATCTTGAGCGATTTTTCTTTCTTGTTTCTCACCGCTTAGCATAAATTTAGTTATGTTAATAATACTATCTTTTAACGCTTCAGGTTGAAGAATATCAATTAAAGGTTCTAAATGCTCCAGATATACATCCTTTAATATTATTTCAAATTCTTCTCTTGATTTCGTAAGAATATTAAGACTTGGAATCTCAAAGGCTTCTGCTGCTTCTTTAAGAGATGAACGAAATTTCTCTGGTTTATCGCTCTCATTTAATAATAACCCTATTATAATTCCATATGCTTTCCGGGTTATTTTTCCTTTGAAATTGTAAATATATGAAAAAATTTGAAGATCCTTTATTTTTAACAAATTATACTCATTTTTTGAGTGGTCAAGATTTAATCTAAGAAACAAATCATTTGAAATTTCAAAATCTATTTTTCCTTCTTTAAAGTAATACCCCATTATCTTATAATCAGAATCAGTTGGAAGCAATATTACAAAACAGCCTGATGGCATATTTAATCATCTATTTTCGGTTAATTTTTTTAAATTAATATAAATGCTAAGATAATAAAATTTAATAATTTTATAATTGACTTGCACTAATAATTCTATTTGTTTCTTCTCTAATGGAAGAGATTATGTTTAGTAATTGAGCAAAATATAGATTATCTGCTACTGTTTTCGAAGCTTGTCTTATAATCTCTATAGCCTTCTTTTCTTCTTCTGTTATGGCTTCAATAGCCTTTTTATCCCAAAGCTCTTTTATTTGGTGGTTAAAATCATCTGAAAGTTCTTGAAGACTTTTACCAGATTGAACTCTGAATTGTTTTAAGACTTCTACGATTAATCTAATATTTTCTGTCATAGCAACTGTCTGTTCAGAAAAGTTTTGACTCATTTGATTAATTGCTCCCTTCATTTGGTTAATTTGAGCTATTGTTCCGTCTAGTGAAGCCATAATTTGATTTATCTTTTGAATCATTTCTTCAAGTAGTTTTTCTGCCAATATTCTCACCTAATTATGATTTTAAGATATTTTATTCTAATACTTCTTCTTCTTTAATAGATTCTTTAAGGCTTTTAACAGAATCGATCGCTTCAGATAATAATAAATTTACAGTCTCTTGATTAAGAACACTTTCAGATAATTTAGAAAAATCCTCAAGCTTTTTAATTAAATTAGTAAGAGCATCCAATCCTAAGCCTTCTTGAATCACTTTTAATTCTTTAGTTGTTCCTGCTCCAATTTCTTTTACTACATCAATATGTTTAGTTTGAGTAACAATAATTTCATTAGAAAATTCTTCTAATTTTCCAGTTAAATTTGAAATTTTATCTTCTATGTTTTGATTAAGCCCATCTAGAGATGTCTTGAGCTCTTGTATTGCGGATCCAAGTTGAGCAATCCGTTTGTAGATGTTTTGAAGGAGATCCGTTAACATTTCAGCCATTGTATATCAACTTCTTCAATATTTTTTAGTAATTATCTAAAGTCTCTTTTTATAAATTCAATTATAAATATAACAGATTACACCAATAAAAAAATTTTTATCTTTTCGTGGTTTTATTAGATTATATTTACTAACTAGATACATAACCATTGAAATAGGTATTATATAAAAAATTAAATCGATAACTTGTATCTGAGTAAATGTATTTTATATATGGGCCATTAGCTCAGATTGGTTAACAAGGTTTTAGAGAAGCTTGGTCAACAAGCGCAGGTCTTATAAATGACCTACGGACATACAAAAGGTAAAAAAAAGTGTCCGTATTTTAGTAAAAACCTGAGATCCGGGGTTCAAAATGGCTTGATTGGTTAAGTCAATCATGAAACTCCCCGATGGCCCATATTATTATTTTTTTTGATCGTGAAACATCTATTTTACGTTTTTCTTTATATACCTAGATATTACCTTAATATATTTGAAGTAGTATTATTCTTAGATGTAGTTTAAAAAAATTCTTGAAGAAAAAGTACTTATTTATCTAGAAACGAACTAATCAAATCAAGGAGCCACTTCTTTATCTGTGTAAGATTTTTAAGAATACCGGGAACAAGATTATCAGGAAAAGTATGTTCTTGTTCTAGT
>CAYNEU010000567.1:0-1921 GCA_964396275.1 uncultured archaeon
CATTCCAAAAACACTCATTTCTCCATCATTCGGCTCAAGGAGTCCTAATAGAAGCTTTATCGTAGTGGTTTTTCCTGCTCCGTTAGGACCTAAAAGACCAAAAACCTCGCCTTTGTGAACATTAAAAGAAATACCATCAACAGCTTTAACTTCTCCAAAATATTTCTTTAAATCTTTAACAACAATTATTTCATGATCAGACATTTTCATTCATTAAAATTGATTGATTAACATAAATTTTTTCGAAATTGATAATTATATATTTCTTTATATACTTTCATATATTACTATATTTAAATGTTGTGGATCATATATTATTAATGATTAATATGCCGATTTCTATGAATTTCAAATGTTTTAATAATATATATAGATATATATTTGATCTTTATTTCTTTTTCTCATTCATAATTGCTATAATCGAAATTATTATAAGAATGGTCCCTACTAAATGGGCAATACTGAAGACCTCTCCAAGAATGAAAGACGCGAATACAGCAGAAGCAATCGGCGTGGGAGAAAACAGAGTTGTAGCTTTAGACACATCTAAGTAAGATAATGTTAAATACCAGCATACCAATCCAGACCCATAAACACTTCCCATTGTTAGAAAAAATATTAAATTTGCGGGTTCAGTAAAAATGCTAAAATTGGGAGTAAAGAAGATGAGATAGGTAGATATTAAAATCACTCCAGAGATAAAATTCCTAATAAATACCATTTGAATTGGTGTTGCTTCATTTCTAGTAAATATAGGTTTAGTCAAAGTATGACCCAACATCCATAAAAAAGTAATAAATAATAAGATTCCTACACCAATCAAAATCATGTTATTAAAATTAATTAATGTAAAAAACTGGGTAATACTTATTACTAATCCAAGGAATAATACTAATGAAAAAATAATTTGTAATTTTGTGATTCTTTCTTTTAAAATGAAATAACCCAAAATTATTCCAAAGAATACTGTGGTTTTTTGTGTTAAAGATCCATTAATTGCTCCAGAATAAGAATACCCTACAAAAAATAGCACTTGATTTAATCCAAAAAGTAAACCAATAAACAGTAATAGCCAAATATTTTTTTTCCACCCCATTAAAAAATGGGATCTATTTATTTTGTCTCCAAGATTATTCATATATTGTTTATTTGAATTCATTAGCTTAAATTCGATTATCATTATGGGAAAAAATATCATGGTTTCAACTAGACAAGTCATCGCTCCTGAGAGGTATGCATCAACCGTTATTGGTCTTAGGAGAGCAATGATTGGTTGCAAACCTACAAAGATTATCCCGATAAAACCTGTAATTAAACCTTTCTTTATATTCTTATCCAATGTAATTATGAATATGTTTTAGCGATTTTAAAACTTTATTTTAATAGAGAATTGAGCGTTTTTTGTGTGCTAGCACCACCCTTCTATCAATAAACTAAAGTAAAATTAGTACATTTTCTTTGCTCCCCAAAATTAGTCTGATGATGTTTTTTATTATTCAATCATGATCGCTAATAATAGACAAAATTTAATTTATTAAGATAATTTAAGAAGAAAACTTATTTTGTTAAAAGGAAGTGAATAAAAATGTCTAACAATTACGCGATTATCTCTAAAGATCTCACTAAGAAATTTGGTGATATAGTAGCTGTAAATAATCTTAATTTAAAAATTCCATATGGTAAAACTTATGGATTATTAGGCCCAAATGGAGCAGGTAAAACTACTACTGTTAGAATGTTAAACGCTATAATTTCCCCTACCATAGGAACTGCACAAGTTGTAGGATATGATATTATAACTCAAAGTAAACAAGTTAAGATCAACTGTGGTTTTTTACCAGAATCACCCGGGCTATACCAAAAGTTAACAGCGAAAGAATTTTTGGAATTTGTAGGCGAGTTATATTATCTCCCAAAAGAA
>CAYNEU010000568.1:0-1533 GCA_964396275.1 uncultured archaeon
CACAGGAGCTAGTATTAATACAAAATTTCATTGGTATATAATAGCAGATCAAATTGCAACTAAAATAGATAGCAATTCATACATGACTTCAATGAAAGGAATGAAATTTAAGATTGGACATAAACGACCTTATTGGAAAACTTTTAGTTATAATTATCCAAATCAGCTTTCATACAAAGAAAGAATTATACAAATTTTAGAAACAATTCTGACAAACTTAAAAAGTTGAAACAAAAACAATTACCACAATAAAATTTAATATAATTGTAATTCCAAATTTTGGTTAAATGTTCAATATCGTTAAAGAGGACTACTATTTTTAATAAAACTTTCATAATCCAAATCCCTTGAATATCTAAAACACTTTCTTACTCTCATTTTTCAATAAAATAAAAATTGATTTAAAATTGTTCATAATGAACAATTTCATTAATAGACTTTCTTTCTTTAACTTCACCTTTAGGTTTAATTGGATAACCTAGTGGTGTTAATCCCATTACTTTATATTTTTTAGGGATTTTTAATACTTTTTTAACCTCTTCCTCATTAAAAAATCCTATCCAACAAGTTGCTAACCCTTCAGCTGCCGCAGCTAAAATTAAATGCTCAAAACAAATTCCAAAGTCTACACCATAATATTTTTCACCGCTATTATTTATCCCTGATCCGACGGTGGAAATTGTGCCAATAATAAACATTGGGGCTTCAATAAACTTTGTTTCTTGTCCAATCGCTTTCCAAACAGCTTTAACATTATCTGGTTTTTGTACTAAGATATAATGAACACCTTGGAGGTTTGCCCATGTTGGTGCTAGACGCGCCGCATCTAAAATCCTTTCGATTTTTTCTTTTTCAGGCATTTCTGGTTTATATACTCTATAACTTCTTCTCTTTTTTACTACATCGTAAAAATCCATATTGATACTCTCTAAATTATGTGTTATTTCATAATGTTAATGGTAGTAAAATTTTTAATTTTTTCATTATATAATAAAATTCAATTAAAAATTGGTGTTTTCTAAGTTTTAATTAATCATCTATCATTCTTTTATGTCCATTTGGGCATTCCCCATAAGTACAATCATAAAAACCGTCATCAAATTCTTCTCTAGCATTATAATGTTCCCAACAATAGATTTTATCACATTCGGGGCAGTAAGCATCTAATCCTTCGAAGGAATGATACTTTTTCATAAAATTATGAACCCCTAATAAGTCCTTTTCTTGTAAAATCCTAAATAAATTATTTGCGAGATTAAGATTCATCGATCTTTCATGTGTAATTCCTCTAAAAACTAACGCTTCACTTTTATCAAATCTTCCATACCCAATCTTAAATTCAACTGCTTTCTTACTACATACTGAACATGGTAAATGATATTCTAAATCAGAAACTTTAATAACTCTTTCGGTGGGTTGCAAAATTTCTTTTTCATTTAATAAATTCTGAAATACAAACCAAAACGCGTCCCAACACTCCTTAAAAGCTTCTTCAGCCTTTTTAATAAGTTTAGATGATTTATCATTTTGGAA
>CAYNEU010000569.1:0-2675 GCA_964396275.1 uncultured archaeon
ATCAAAAGGAATTTTTATTGCTGGATTTGCTCAAGGCCCGAAGAATATTTCTTATTCAGTTTCTCAAGCCAGGGCAGCGGCTAGCAAAGTAGCTGAGTTAACAGCACCGGGACAAATCGATATAGAACTAATTACTGCCGAAGTTGATAGTGAATTTTGCATTTCATGCAGACGTTGCGAAAAGGAATGCCCTAAAAATGCGATTAGGATTGAAGAAGATATTGGCGCATTTATTGATGAAATAAATTGTGATGGATGCGGAATTTGCGCGACATGTTGCCCTACTCAAGCAATTGATATCAGATATTATCGAGATCATCAATTATTTGCTGAAATTGATGGTCTTCTAGGAGGTGATTAGACAGACATGAAAAATACTTATAATATGATCGTTTTTGCTTGTTTAAAATGAGGATATAGCGCAGCCGATTTAGCGGGAGTTTCTCGATTGAAGTATACGCCTGCGGTAAAAATAATTAAAGTAAAGTGTACTGGTAGAGTTGATGTTAAGCATATTCTCTATAGTATTCGCTCGGGAGCTGATGGTGTTATGATTGTAGGTTGACGACCTAATGAATGTCAATTTAAAAATGGTAATTTCACTGCTGAAAGGCATGTAGAATTAGCAAACAGAATCTTAGCGTCTAGAGGTTTCGGTAATCAGAGAGCAAATATGTATTGGGTAAGTGGAGGAGATGCAGGGAAATTTGTCGAATCTGTTGAGGATGCTTATGAAAAGTTGTGTAAAGCTGGGCCAAATCCGCTTAGAACAATCGAAAAAGAAACACAAGTCAAATCAAAGCAAGTTATAACTACCCCTGTGGAATGATTCTTATAAATAAATTTTAGTTATAGGATGACTATCCTTGCAAGGGAAGGGGTTTTTAAATAGTATTCAATTAAAAATTAAGATTTTTTAACTAAAAGTAATCCAAAAGGATGGAAATATGGTTCAAATTTCAAATAATGTAAATTTCAATAGTATTTCTCAAAAAAATTTAATGGATGCTACCTATAAAGCAGTTGAAAATTTTCAAATTCGAGCTTTTTTCGAAGCAAAAGATGAAATTTTAAAAACTGGAAAGTATTCTGAAGAAGACTTTTATGAGATATTAGATGCCATGATTGACGCAGAAACAGAGCGCAAGTTAGTGTTAGAATCATTAAAAGGTAAAGAACCGTTATTTTTAGAGGAAATTGCAAAACTTCAAAAAGATTTTCCCATAGAAAACGTAATTCGTGATGTAATTTATCTTAAAGAACAGGGATATATTGAAGAACTAGTCGAAATAAAAATTAAGACGGTTGTTAAGAAAATAAAGGGAGAAGAAAAAGAAGTCGAAGTAAAAGAATATTTTTATCGCTATCAAGTCAGAGATCTGCCTGATGATTTCATTGAACATTTTTTTGAACCAGTTTCTATTGTATTTAATTCTGGAGTATGTTGTCAATGTGGTTGGTGCTCATCAATTTGCCCCGTGAATGCCATTACAGCCACAGCAGATACTTTGGAGATAGATGATAAAATTTGCATGAAATGCGGCTTATGTTATTCTGTTTGTCCGAGATCATTTTCAATTGAACAAGCGGGCAAAAATATTAATAAACTTGATAAATATTTAAAGTTCTCTGAACAAATTAATGGTTATGTAAATACCTATTCTGCGAGCACTACTAAGGATGATATTAAAAAAGTAAGACAAGATGGAGGGATTGTTACCTCTTTGCTTGAATACTTACTTAATAATAAATTAGTTGATGCGATTGTAGCAGTAAAACATTCGAAGGACCTATGGAAACCAGAGCCCGTGATAATAGAAAATGTTAAAGATCTATACAAAACAAGTGGCACTAAATACGCTAATGCCTCAACGTTGAGTATTGTAGATGAAACAAAAAAGTATGAAAAAATCGCAGTTGTAGGCGTTCCTTGTATGATGAATGCTTTAGAAAAAGGTACTTTGTTTCCGAGTGGACTACCGTTTTTCAACAATATTAAATATAGAATAGGTCTTTTTTGTATGGAATCTTTTCCTTATGAGGGTGTTCTTAACTTAATTAATGAAAAGTTTCAAACAGGTTTTAATAAAGTTACGAAAATGGACATAAGTGGTGGGAAATTTATCATTTACTTAGATTCAGGTGAAGATTTAAACGTACCCTTAAATGAAGTTAAATCCTTTGCTCGCCATAATTGTCATTATTGCGAAGACTTAACTTCCGATTATGCTGATATTTCTGTAGGATCAATAGGGTCACCTAGTGGGTGGTCTACTGTAATTACACGAAATAAAAAAGGTGAAAACCTCTATAAAGAGGCAATTAAAGCAGGATTAATAGAATCAAAAAGCTTAGAGGAGGTTAAACCGGGGCAACCCTTATTAGAAAGAATTGCTGGTACTAAGAGAAAAAATTGTAAACCAATTGAATTAAAAAAAGAAAAAGAGAGGAGTGGCAACCATAACTGAAAGTAAAAAGTCCGATAAATTAAAACCAGAATCAGATGATAATTATGAATATTTGAAAAAAATATTCGAGCCAGATTTAACTAATTTGCTAAAAAAATGTTATCAATGTGCCCGTTGCTCGGGGGTCTGCCAAATCAGTAAAGTCCAAAAATTTACACCTAGTAGAATTATTCAAACAATATTAGAAGGTTTTGAAGATGAGATAAT
>CAYNEU010000570.1:0-2188 GCA_964396275.1 uncultured archaeon
TATATTTTAAAACCTAAGGGAAATATTGTAGAAGCTACAATCTGGTCTGAATTTGATGATGCGAACCAAGAACCTATTTTAGGGATCGCTGGAGAAATGCTCTTAAAAAGCTTGAAAAAATATGCAGAGTTTCTCGAATCTGGTGGAAAACCCGAAGAATTCTCGAAAAAATAAAATAAAATAAAAATTATTCCTACTTTTTTTATTAATAATAGACTCATAAGAGTAAATCTCAACGGTTTTACTCTGTAATAACTAAATTATCATAAAACTTATTAGAAATTACAAATTTTAAACAATCATTAAATTATCTTATTGTAAATAAAAAAAAATAATTTAATTTAACTTATCAATTCCCAGAAATGATGAAATAAATTAACCAAATAGGTGATTCGACATCGCTCATAAGCGCCCATGGCATTGTTATTCAAAATGGTCAAGGAGACCTTTTCAATATAAAAGATCTTCAAATCGCAGACGTGAATATGCACGGGGTGGGGCACAAAGCAAGATAGTAAGGTTCTGGGGTGGAAACAAAGAAATGCCTTGGGAGGATTTTGAACTAACTGTCGGATTGAAAGTAAATTCCCAAATTCAAATTTCCTCAAACACTCTAGAAGCAATTAGAATTACCATCAATGGTGTTCTTCAAAGAAAACTCGGAAGACAAAATTATCGACTTCGAATACGACCAAAACCATTTCAAAAAATTAGAGAGAATAGAATGTTAGCATTTGCCGGCGCAGATCGTGTACAATCCGGAATGAGAAACTCTTTTGGAAGATCTACAGGAGTATGCGCACGAGTTAGAGCGGGACAAATTGTTGTTGATGTAGGAACATATTTAAGGAACCTTCCATTAATAAGAGATAGATTAAGAGTGGCATCAATGAAAATAGCTAGTTCTTGTCAGATTGTAATTCTGAAATATAAAACTCCAGAATTATTAAAACAATCAGGATTGCCATTATATGATGATAAAAAAAGAAAAGAAATACCAATTTATGAATTAGAATTAGCTAAAACTTAGAATATATAATTTTTTGAATCTATTCCATAATTATCTTTTTTTGTGGGTTATCTTCTGTTTTCTTAAAAATATTCATCATAAACACTCCAACAATTATAACTATAATTGAAAATGTTATCCCCATCGATAATGTCGATCCATTTATAATTAATAATTCAAAAAGAACTGGTGCTACTATATACAATGAATTATACATAGGAACTAGTCTTGATGCATCCGCACCCTTAGCAAATCCTATTTGGGTTAATATCATTCCGAAAAAACCAGCAAGAAAGCTAAATAGAAAAATGAAACTATCAAGTTCTAATTGAAAAACTCCCGCAAAAGCTTCAATAAAATTACTGGAGGTCAATCCAATTCTTTTTAACACATTATCTGTTCCACCCAGAGTTCCAGCTACCGCACCAAAAATAAACGCTACAGCAATTTTAGTTTTCCAAGAAAACCCAATAAGAACTGAAAATAGTACAATCATTATTAATATAAGTACAAAAAAATTCACATAGTTGATAGTTCCTGTTATTTGTGGCTCCATTATATAAAAAAATCCTACCATTGTTGTTCCAATAATGATCAATATGGCTCCTATTAATTCAGGTATGTCAATCTCTTCATGTAATATATAATGAGAATAAAGCATTAATAAAATTAATCCTAAACCAAAAACACTTGAAAAAACGGCTGCTGAAGCAAAAGTTGTGCCTATAATCTGCCAAATCACTATTGTGTTATTTAATGCAAAGCCAATTATGTAGATTAGAGGTTTTTTCCCTTTTTCTTTAAAAGACTTCTTTCTGGAAAAAATTTCAATACCATGGCGTTCCATAGCCTTAGCAAGATGCAATACTAAAGTATTGACAATTCCGAATATTAGGCCTAAAATAACCGACATTTTAAAGAATTATTGAAGTAATTATTTATAGATTATGGTAAATACTTAAATAAATCTAGTTAAATAATAAAATATTATAAAGTGTTAATATTCTAAAATTCTATAAATATAAAAATCATTTGAATACTTAAATTGAAAGATCTCGAACCTTTCTTTAACCCGAAAAGTATACTAATAGTTGGTGTATCAAGGAAAGCCTATACCTTTAGTTACACCATTCTAAAGAATCTTTTAGAAATTTTTTATAGAGGGAATTTATATATACT
>CAYNEU010000571.1:0-1603 GCA_964396275.1 uncultured archaeon
AATCAATTTAATTTCTTTAAAATTTTTGATTTTTATTACACGATCATTTTTGGAATGTATTAACATAATCCTTTTAGAGAAGTAATTCCATTCTTCTGATGTCAATTCTTTTTTAGCATTTTTTATCAATAAATAAGGAGATAATTGATTGCTTTCTTCTAAAGTTGGAAATAATTTCACTCCCTTAAATATATAACTCAACATAACGACAGGATTATATTTAGGTATATTTTGTTTGTATTGAGACATTGATGAAATAGCGATAATCTTTTCAATATCTTTATTCAAAAAACCTCCAGATAATACTGTAATAGCACCTATACTAAAACCGACACAGTAAATTTTCATATTTGAAAATTCATCTTGATTTTTTACCCATGTGATTATTTTTTTAAAATCATCAATTCTCTTTAAAAATTCACTTCTCTTTCCAGTGTTTTTAGATTTTCCTGTACCTCTAGCATCGTATGCTAATACAATATAACCCTGATAAGCCAATGGAAAATAATAGTACTGAAGTGTTTCCTTTTTATCAGAAAAACCATGACAAACTATAATTATAGCATTTTTTGAATCAATTTTAGTTTGTTCTCTATTTTTTACCAGATTTGCCGATAAAAATCCATCAATAACATTAATTTTCATATTTAAAACATCTAAGTCCTTGAGAAACAGTTTTTTCCACCGATCAAACCAGAGATCTCTAAAGGACCAGTAAATCTCAAAAGGAGTATAAACAATTAAAAAAGTTGTTAAAGATAATGTAAAACAGCTCGAGAACGCTGTGGTATAACAAGGATTTCCTAAGGATATATTTACTTCCCAAATATACCAACTAAATAAAACATCAATAATTATTAATATTATGCGTTTTATTGTATTTGAAGGCAATCTGCTCAACTAAAAAAATTTAGTTAAAAGTAAATTAACAAAATAATTAATAAAAAAATAAAAGATTAATTTTTATGGCTTTTTTGGTTTTGGGCATCCATAATCATGAGCAATTTTACAGTCTGGTTTGCTTTTTAAACCAGGACAGGGTTCACATTTAACATCTCGCAATAGTTTTACAACATCATCGACTTCCATCCCTAATTCTTCATCTTCATCTTCATCAGCTAACATCTCATCATCATCAGGTATTTCATATATAACATCTTCCTCTAAATCATCTTTCCAATCTGTCAGATCTAATACTTCATCACCATCTTCATCCACTTTTCCACTTGGAAGTTCAAGATCTTCCTCTTTGCTTGGAGCAGTCTTTTTTTTAGCCATATCTCTCAATCACAAATTTAATTAATTTTTACTAATTTATATTTTAAATATATAATCTTTGCTAAAATTTAATTTTAATTTGATTTTGGTACAAGGAATACATAGCTCGAATTGCTTTTTAGTTAAAATCATTTTTTATTACATTATCTATCTGATTTATTAAATCCCTTTTATTATGTAGTCGGTTATATAATTCATTTATTTCAGTTAAAATATCATCTAATTCATTAATTTGAAAAATTTTATAATTTTTTATATTGAATCTAGGAATTAAAAATTTCTGTGGAACGACTTGCGGTTCTAATTTAAAGTCTAACATTTCTCT
>CAYNEU010000572.1:0-2199 GCA_964396275.1 uncultured archaeon
TTTTTTATTTTTTGCCACTTTTGATGTTTGTATGGTTCGGGGTATTTCTTCTTGTGTAATAATTTGCTCTTCTATCCCTAATGCTTCTTCAACTTCCTCATGGACTTGTATTGGTTTCGATTCATCAAAAGGTGTTTCACATACCCAACACGCATTTTCTAGATTGCTCAATGCATTTGAACATTTAATACAATAGAGTGCATCACATTCAGGACACACATAATTAACATTAAAATTGAATACATTTATTATTAAATCTTACGATCTAGCATAAGCGATTTTTAACTTGTTTAAGAAACTAAAAAGCGATTTTACAAAAGTTAATTATGTGTCAATTATTACTTAGTATAAAATTTAAAACATTAGTTTTTGAACGTATTATGAAAAGCACTGAAAATAATGAGAAGATAGGATCTGAGAGCTCGGAGAATCAAGAGGAAAAAACGAAAAAGCCCAGGAAGCAACCAAGAAAAACACAGGGGCAAATTATTCAAGAAGCTCTAGGTTTAGGGCCTACAGATATTCAAGATGTTGAGAAGAAGCTCTTTATTGTACGCTTTTTAGATTACTTCTCTGAAGAAATTTTAGATTTCATTTTTAAGGATAGCACTTTAAACCAGTATGTAAAACAAATTACAACACATATAAACGATTTTAGTGAAGGAAGGGAAGAAGATAGAATTTTAAAACAAAGTTTCGAATCAAAAGGAATCTTAGATATTGTAAACAAGCTAAAACAAAAAGCAGAAGAGCTTGCTCTTAGTAAAGGCATGAAAAATTCAATGGATAAACGATTACGTAAGTTAACTTTGCTAATAACATTACCATTATTTGCAGCCATCTTGGTAATATCATTTATCCCGAATTTTCCTGTTTTCTTTCTCTTTCCGGTCTTGTGTGTTTTTTGTATGTTACCTCAATTAATTAAAGGTAATGTTGTTAAGAAATGGTTTGCATTTAAAGAGCAGAATAAAAATGAGATTTATTCTGAAAATCGAGAAGAAATAATGATCTTAAAGAATTTTGCAGGGGAATTATTGGATAATATTAGATCAAGACTTATAGAATTAAGAGTACCTCTTCAGTTAATAAAATTTGTGCTCCATAGTAGAGATTACGATAATCTAAGCCTAATTAATCAAAAAAATATAAGAGGAACGATGCAATATTTTTATACTTTTGAATATCCCCCAGATGTGGAACCATTTCCAATACCACAGCAGCTTCAACAATATGAAGGACCCATAATCTCTGAAAAAAAGAAAGCAGAAAAAATTGAGAAAAATTTTATTGTACTTACAGAGATGACAGGGAGAGATGGAATTATCAATTATTTTGTACCAGCACTCAAAGATAAATTCGCTGAAAAGATTAATGATATGTTAAATGATTCTGAATTTAGTAAATCTCCAAAAAAATTCAAAGAAATTGTACCCGCCTATTCAGGAAATATGGCAATTTATTGTATATGTGGAGAAATTGCTGAAATAAGTAATGTTCAAATTTGTAATTGGAAAAATCAATTCAAATTTTTCTTATTTGAAGGAGAGCCGTGTAAATGTGGAGAAGCAGTGTATGCAATTTCTCTAATGGATGAATCTGACGAAATTCCTGAAGAACTCAAAGATATTTTCTTAAATTAGATATTTATTTCTTTTTTATTTTTGAATACCAATCAAACAGTAATTTATATCCCCGAACTGCTCGCTCAATTTCATTTTCAAAAGCAGGTATTTTTAATTCTGAAGCAGTTCTAATAACTCTTTTAGCACCATCATGTTCTGCTTGAATTAAAACAGTAATTAATGGTTTATTTGGAAATGATTTTTTGATATTGGCAAAAATATTAAAATCAAATTCGATTTCAATGAAGAATTCTAAAGCTAAAATTAATCCATCAACAGCTTCATCTTTTAACAGAGCTTTTGAGGATGTATTGTAGATTTCACAGATTTTTGTACCTACAAACTTTTCTGGAGGCCAATAATCAACAGGATTTCCTAATTTACATGTAGAACCTCCTACTTTATCAAGAATAATTTTCTTATGCTCTTGACTCACTTTAGCAAGTGATAATCTTTGCTTTCTCATTTCTTTAACAATTAAATAAATAGCTCCCGAGCTTGGTCCGATTATCCCTAAATTAACACCTTTAGGTTCTGGACACCATAAAAATATTTTCGCAAAATCAAAGAGTTC
>CAYNEU010000573.1:0-1881 GCA_964396275.1 uncultured archaeon
TTTCGTAACACCATCCATCAGAGAGTCATTGGAAGAAGAGCCTAAAAAATGAGCAATTAACTCGTTTAAATTTTTTTTTTTTAATTTTTGTTATTTTTATTTCATAAAATGAAATCAATTAAATTTCATTAAGTCAGAGAAGTAAGATTTATATTAAAGATACGTGTTATTCAACTTTAAAGTTACAAATAATATTAAATTTATATTACACGTAAAATTAAATTAATATTAAGTGAAGTTATATGATTTTAAAGAAGAATATAAAGAAATATCTTCCTTTAGTTGTATTTATTCTACTTTTAGGACTCCTTCTTTCGGCGTGGATATTATATCTTCCGAATATTCCAGTAAGAGAACCGAAACTTGCTCAAAGAAAAGCACTTATCGTATGTAGCGCAAATGATTTTTACGGTAGTGAATCTGAAGATGAATTTAATGGTAGTCCTGATGCTACGTTTATTTTCGATACAAATAATTGGACACGAGAAGCTGTAAACTGCGAGGTAGATTATACTTCAACATTTTTTAATGTAACTCCAGGATCTATACAAATTCGACCAATAGGAGGATTACCACTATCTGCTAATTTGACATTTAGTTGGGATCATCCTTATACTTTACAAGAATATGCTTTTTATAACATTTCAGTTAGCGTGTATATTAATAGTACAACTCCAGTTAATGGCGAAGGTGCAAAAGTTGGATTGCAATGGTTAGATTCTGGTAATACTGCAATAAGAACAGATTGGTCAGATAATATTAATGCGACTTTAAAAAAGTGGAGTTCTCTTAATGTAATGGGTGTATGCAATAATGAAACTGGTAATGAAATTAGCAAACTAAAGTTATTTTTATCAACTGAAGGTCAATTTGCAGCTGGTCCAGATGATAGTTTATATTTTGATGATGTAGTAATAGATCGATGGATTTCAGTTAATTTAACAAACCCAACAGATCCCGATCCACCTCCCAGTCGAATAAACTCCGATGGCTTTCCCGCTCAGGCACTCCAAGTCTATTGGATTTTAAAAAATCATGGATATTCAGATGAGAATATTTTTTTAATGCTCTATCACACTGGAGATGATGTAATAGATATCGATGCAACTGATATTTACACTAATGATCTAAATAGATCTGGAGTAGTTGCTGATGTAGATGTTGAAAATGATGATGTGAATGCAAGTAGATTTAAAAAAGAATTGGATATATCTAATCCAGAATCATTTGCCTCAACTATTCGTAGTATAGATCAACTGATAATATTTATGACTGATCATGGTTCTAACGCAGTTCTTAAGGACAAAAATGCTACATTTCATTTCGAGGCAGATAATAGCTATATTAACGAGACAGAATTTTATGACTTAGTGAAAGAAATACCTTGCGAGAGAATGTTGATTTGCTTGGATTGTTGTTTTAGTGGTAATTTTCTTAATGAAAATAAAAACATAGGACAGAGTTGGTATTACTTACCTAATTGTATTGTAGTCAGTGCAGCATCAAATGTTTTATCATGGTATTGGATTAACAATAAGAATCTAGATGGTTTCGCGGGATCATGGTTCTTTCATCAATTTTGGAAACACATAGATCAGAATAATACTATAATTTCAGCATATAATTTTGCATTAGGGTTTATTCCGAGTATTAATTTTCCAAGACCTATTGCACTTATTCAAAATCCTATGATGAGAGACTTTTTAGGAATAAATAATACATGGAGTTTTGATAGCGACCCTCAATTATAAATCTATTTTTTTAACTCCTTTTTTACTATTCTACTGAATTCATTGATTTTATTGAATTTTTAAAACACTTACAATTTTCTCCACTTAAATTTAAATTACAATTAGAATTTATTCTAATTTAATACAAAAG
>CAYNEU010000574.1:0-2432 GCA_964396275.1 uncultured archaeon
ATAGGGGCAATTTCTGAAAAAGATTTGAATAGACTCGAAGAAATTATCTTAAATCCTATTGAAAATGGTGTTCCTAAGTGGATGGTAAATCGTCCAAAAGATTTACGTACTGGTGAAGATCTTCACATCATAGGAAATAAATTAGAAATTACTGTCAAAAGAGACGTTGACAGAATGAAAAAAATTAAAAGCTATAAAGGTGTTCGACATCACTTAAAATTGAAAGTTCGTGGACAACGAACTAGAAGTACTGGTCGTCACGGATTAGTTATTGGTGTCGTACGAAGGAAAAAACGTCAGCAACAACAATAAAAGGTGAAAAAATGGGAGATCCGAGACGTTTAAAGAAGAAATTTAAGAAACCAAAACATCCATTTCAAAAAGATCGAATCACAGAAGAACTCGAATTTTTAGGTAAATATGGACTTAGAAACAAACGAGAATTTTGGAAAATGCGTACAATGCTGGGAAATTGGCGTAATATCGCTCGAAAATCTAGATCATTATCTAAAGAACAAGCCGTAGAAGTTCAGCAGACATTAATTCGTAAATTAAATCGGTTGGGAATTATTGGATCAGAAGCTGAGTTTGAAGATATCCTGCTTCTTAGTACTGAAGATTTATTAAAGAGAAGATTACAAACTCTTGTTTATGAAAAAGGATACGCAAGGACTGTATATCAAGCAAGACAATATATCACCCATGGACATATACAAGTCGGAGGGAAAAAAATTAATGCCCCTTCCTATATCGTAAAAAAGGATGAAGAAGCTTTTATTCGCTTCGCTCCTAAGAGTCCATTTACAGAAGTAAAAGAAAAAAGTTAATGGTGAAAAAAAGTGAGTAGAGAAGAAACTAAATGGGCAATCGTGCATATATTCAGTTCTTATAATAACACCCTCGTAACGGCTACGGATCTTTCGGGTGCGGAAACGCTTGCAAAATGCACTGCTGGAATGGTTGTTAAAGCTAGCCGAGATGAATCATCTCCATACGCCGCTATGCAATGCGGTTTTAGAGTAGCTAACGATTTAAGAGATAAAGGTATTCGAGGGATTCATATTAAAGTTAGAGCCCCCGGTGGAAACAGATCACAAACCCCCGGTCCTGGAGCTCAAGCTTGCATTCGCGCTCTCGCACGAGCCGGTCTTCAAGTAGGTCGCATTGAAGAAGTAACCCCCAGATCGCATGACCACTGTAGGAGGAAGGGCGGACATAGGGGCCGTAGGGTATAAAAACCTCTTAGGAGACTGCTCTTTTTAAAGAGATAGCGAATCTATTCATTTGAATTTGATTTTTCTTTATTAAAGAATCTTTTCATAAACTTTTCTTTTTGTTCAAGATACCAATTAATATAATCATGCTGTCTTCTATCTTCTTTACTTCCAATAGGGTGATACTAGATAAGATCTTTTTCTTGACATTCAACACAATACCACGTTTCATGAAGAGGGATATATACCATATCTTTATCACTTTGGGTGCAAAGAGGGCACACACAAATAGACTTATTTAATGCTCCCCGAAGTTTATGTTTTGTTCCTTCTAAATAGAACACTTCTTTTTGTTCTTCTAGGGTTAAATCTAGTGGTGCTCCATACAAGTTAGAATAATTACTTAAAATTTCGAATTCATCATAAACTGATCTAATGATAAGTTCTCTGAGGTTATTTCTTATCCTTTTCAGTCGTTCATTCCGTATAATAACTTTTCTTTCGTCTCTCATAATTATAGTAAAGGTTTGGAATAAAAATATTTAAATAAAAAAATTAAAAAAGGTGATTGCATACTTCAAATTGAAAAAGATGGAAAATTCGCTTTAGATTATTTAAAGTAATTTTCTTTAGTGTTAGTTTTCAAAATTAAAGATTAGAAATGCTTTTTCTCATACTTATAATATAATTTTTTAAGAATAACGGTTAATATTCTTTAAATTTTCATATCAAAAATATGATTACAATAAATATTCAATTTCTAAATGTTTTTGAATCTTTATGCTTAAATTTTCATCAAATTTGGCTTCAAATCCAATTTGGGGGATTTTTTCCATTAGAAATAATAAAAAAAAGAGAGGAGAAGGGGAAATCCTAATATATAAATCAAAATAAATAAAATTCCAGATTTCCGATCCATAATTTGTCTTTTAGAAACCACAATAATCACTATTAATGAAGCAAAGATAGTATAGAGTATAGTAGGTATTGCTAATTGAGCAGATACCGATTGAGGGAATAGGAGTTGTCCGATAGCAATTGAAATAGTAGAATCAACGATACAACTTCCAATAATATCTCCTATAGCAAGATTATATTCCTTTTTTCTTAACGCTGTGATGTCTACGCTAAGTTCTGGCAAAGAAGTGCCAATACTCAGAAGAAAAAAACTTAGTATAAATTCGTCAATATTAAATCGACTGGACAAAAAAATAACAC
>CAYNEU010000575.1:0-1884 GCA_964396275.1 uncultured archaeon
CTGAAGTTTCTTCTTCATTAGGCATTATAAATCGAGTGCTTGTAAATTTTATTAAAGAACAAAATCAAATTATCTACGTTTTTTTTAATTACTATTATTTTTGCGTGGTTTTTTTTTTTTTAGAATTTTTTTTTCTCGTATTTTTTAAATTAGATTTATTTTCTTCTATCGGAATAATTAATTCTTCTTCATTAAATTCCTGTTCTTCTTTAAGTTTGGTGGAGTATTTATTTGCAACTACGGGTTCAGATTCCTTTGGTAAAAGTTTCCTCATCCATTCTGGAAAAGCAGTTGTAATTTGTAAATTGGTTTTCAAAACAATATAAGTCTCACCATTATAATTTAATTCTTCAATAACATCATATTTCTTTAAAAAATCAGTGGTTTCCATTAAGGAATCTAAAGATTTCTTTGAAACTAGTTTAGGTAATTTATCTTTTGAAATTAATCCATTTCTTAATTCTGAAAGGACATTATATTTTTTCGAATCCGCCATTATTTGAAATAAAGTAAAAGCATCTTCTTTTATTTGTTCCTTAGTTTTCTTTTCATATTCACTGTAGTATTCTTGAACTTTAGGAAGGAGTAGTTCTATCAATTCTGGCTTATCATCAATATATTCAATGACACTATCCGGTGGTATCCTTTCAGCGTTTACTTCTTTTAATAAAAGTACATATTTCTCTATAAAACCTATTTGGTTAATAAAAATAAATTGTTTATCAACTAAAGTATCAATAATCTCATTAAAATCTTTTTCTGGAAACTTCTCAATATACCATTCTCTTAACCATTCTAGTGGGATTGGACCTTTAGATAACTCTTCTAATGTCTTGAATATGTGTTTGTCATTTAATAAAATAGCTATTTTCTCTTCCTCTGTTTTTTCTCTTGTATCTTCAATAATTGCCCAATATAGATTAATTAACCAAGCTTCTATTAAGGATTCATTTTTAACTATATTCTCCTGATCAACTTCATCAAAATTACTTATATCATTTATATAAAATGCTGTAAAAATTTCTTCATTTGATTGTAATCGTTCTGAGAATTCAGTGCATAGAATTGATATTTTTTCTTCAATTTCAAGAGGAATTTGTTGGTCAAGAATAATTGAAACCATTAACATTTCTTTATTTCCTCGCGCCCAATCTGAATGAATCTCAAAGTAATAATTCATGGATTTTAGATTTTCAAAAGAATGAGTAAAAAAACCCTCACTAAATTGCTGATCCATGATGTTAGCTACTTTACCTGATAATTCCTTTTCTAATATATTCTTTGGGTAAGAATAAAACACTAATGGACCAATTTTACGATGAAAATATGATAAGACGACGATAGTTTTCAATTAATGAATCTCCATTACGAATTCTATATTAGATAACAAGAACCGCTCTTTTTTTCTGTTTAACCTAAAATAAATTAATATTGAAGATTATATATTATTAAAGATAAATAAATTTATCTTAACTCAACATCTAATATCCTAGGATAATTAATATAAGCAATCAACTTAAATTATTTTAATGAATTAGTGATAAAATGCAAATTTAATAATGAGCCCTATAAAATTAATTGGATTTGATTTGGATGATTGTCTTTTTGACTCAACGGGGTTATCTGAAAGAGCTAGAATTAAAGGGCTTTATGCAATGATTGACCTAGGCTTAAAAATAGATAAAAGGAAAGCAGCTCAGATATTAGGTGAAATTGTGAGAGAATACGGTTCAAATTCCTCGAAACATTATAACTATTTCCTAAGAAGACTGAATCAGATGGAGGAAAGCGTTGAATTTCTCTCATATAATGATCGATATAAATATATTGCTGGTGCCGTTATGGCATACCATGAAGAAAAAGTAAATTCAATACAATTATATG
>CAYNEU010000576.1:0-7003 GCA_964396275.1 uncultured archaeon
AAAGGAAACAACAAAACATGATTCATTAATAGAAAATTTAGATAGATGGTCTAAGTTGATCAATCAAAGACAATTATCAAAAATTAAGGTAGTATACAATAATTCTGGGGCTATACTGTATTCAGCAGTAATACAAGGAGACTTTTTGGTTACTGGAGACTTGTCTTTCTATGATACTAACAATCTCGAAGAAGCTTTTTATTTGTCTGCTATTCTAAATTCCAATCTGATGACAAAACAAGTAGATATTATAAAAAGTTCAAGACATATATTCAAGCTTCCATTAGAATTTCCAATTAAAAAGTTTGATAATAATAATCCTTCTCATCAGAAATTAGCCAAATTAGGACAAAAGGGGCAGACAATTACGAAACAGACAATTGAAATGTTAAATGAAAATAGGAAAGAGAATTATACGAAATTTAAAATCCAAAATAAGATAGATGAAAAACTTAAACCATTATTTACTCAAATTGATGAAATTTTAATTAAGCAACTACAAGAAAGTAAAAATTTACGTTAGGGTTCATTTTTAGGTATTAAAATAAATAAGGGTTCCTATATTTATCACTTATTATATACCCATTCAAACATGAAAAATTTTATCTTTAAAATCTTAATTGCTGGAAATGCAAGTGTGGGAAAGACATCACTACTAAGAAGATATGTAGATGGGATGTTTGATGAATCAAGCATAATGACGGTGGGTGTGGACTTTTATACCACAGAGCTTAATTTTGGTAACGTACACTGCCTTTTACAATTATGGGATTTAGGGGGTCAAGAACGCTTTAGATATCTTTTAGAAAACTTCGTAATGGGGGCAAGAGGGGCACTTCTTTTATTCGATTTAACAAGTATGCCCAAGATAGGAGACATACTTGAGTGGGTAAATATAGCTCGATTGCATGATTTAAATTTGCCAATTTTACTTATAGGAACAAAAGCAGATCTCGAAGATTTAATTGCTGTAGATGATGAAAGTGCTCTTCATTTAAAAAATACTTTTAATATGATAGATTTCATAAAAACATCAGCTAAAACGGGATACAATGTTGAAAAAGCATTTGAAATGTTAACAAAAAAATTAGTGGATGCAAGCAAATATTAAACTTATTTGATTATAGAAATGGTTAATATGGCTGATGAGCTAGTTTTTCTCGGATCAGGGGGTGGCCGACATCATATTAGAACTCAATTTAGGGCCACAGGAGGTGTTATCTATAAATTTAACGATATACAATCTCATATAGATCCTGGACCTGGTGCTATTGTTCGAATTAACCAATTTAAAGAAGATCCAGTAAAGACAGAACTCTTTATTGCAACCCATGCTCATGTTGACCATTATAGTGATTTAAGTGCTATAATTGAAAGTTCACGAGAAATCTTACACGATAGAAATTATAAATACTATAAAAAAGGTACGTTAATTACTACAAGTGAAGTTTTGAAGTATATTTCTGAATACCATCTTGATATGCTCGAAAAAATTGTAACATTTAAAGCGGGAGATTCATTCAAATATAAAAATATTGAAATTATAGGAACTAAAACAGTTCATTCTCCTAAAAACGAGGGTTTTGGAATCAAATTTAACCTTAAAAATTATTCATTAGCTTTTTCAAGTGATACAAGAGTATATGAAGGATTTTCAGAGGAGTTTTCTGGTGTTAATATTTTAGTACTTAACCTTTTGCGTCCAGATTCTATTGTATGTAAGAGACATTTATGTACTGATGAAGTTATACCTTATCTAAACAAGATTAACCCTCCACTTGATGGTCTTATTATTACTCATTTTGGGACATATATGGATAGCTCAATGTCAGCTAAAAACTATGTCCCTAGTCAAGTAATAAAACTTCAAGAAAATACTAATATTAAAAATATTGTTGCTGCTGAAGATGGACTAAAAATAAAGATTACAGATCTTTTGAAATAAAATAATTCTTGTTCTAAAATGTTTATACCTAATTAAAAAGATTAGTACTAAAGATTTTGTACAAAAATTTTAAATTATGTACCCAAATTTATGATTTAAAACTTGTTCTTGATATTGACACATAATAAATTATAATAAGATGGTTTTTATATTAAAAAAATATATTTATTAAGTAAGTAAGGGAATCTATAAGAAAATTTGTGTAAACATTGGATAGGTCTACTCAGATCGGGAGATCACCAAAATTCGCCCTCTATTAAACTCTAACGGGTTTAATTCTCTCCCTGATTTTAAAATTTGACGCAAATTTCTTTTCCCTTACCTTTCTTTTAACATCTAAATGAGGATGATCTGAATTATTTTAAAAAAAAAAGATAAAGCAATTCAATATTTTCTACAAATATTATAAAAAAAGCTAATCTAGTGAGATCCAATACCTGCATACGATACATTGTAAAACTCTTTGAAATACAACTTTACCTGAGTTATTAGTACGTATCCTTCTGTTTACCATAACATTCCCGCACTTATCACATATGGTTAAATCTTTTGGTTTTAATTTATGTGCGGACATGAATCATTTCACAAGTATTTATTATTCTAGCAAAAGGTTCAATTGAAAGATATACTATTTAAAATAGTAATTTACTGATAAAACAACCCTTATTTAGATACTAATAGATTTTTAATTATTTAAATATGTGTTTAAGTAAAAATTTTTGGATTTCATCACGTATTAAGTTTTTCAACACATATTAGAAGTGCCAAAATGAGAAATTTAAGAAATTTCAGATAGTTTAATGAAATTAAAATGATTGTTTCTTGTTTTATTCTTTATTATTAGCATTTTTTAATACAGTTGTAAGAATTGCAATAAAGATTAAACCACAACCAATCCAGCCAAATAATGATAGGATTTCACTTCCTATAAGGAACCCAAATAATACAGCAAATACTGGTTCAAGGGTAAATATTATTGCTGTTTGAGTTGGTCCTTGATATTGTTGACTCCAATTTTGACATAAAACTGTGACTGTCATAACAGCAATTCCCATATAAATCATAACAAACCAAAAAGTTGGTGGATTTAGTAGTAAATTGTATGATTCTCCTAAAAGTATAGAGCAAACAAAACTAGATATAGTGATAACACAAATTTGAATAATTGAGTATAAATATATGTCAGTTATGCGAACATATTTATCATTTAAAACAATATAGAATGCGAAGATAAAAGCACAAACTAATACTAATACATCACCGATAATGAACCCAAATTCACCCTCCAATAATAAAAACGCCATACCAATAACTGATAATATTACCGCAATCCATATTCTTATATTTAAAGGCTTTTTAAATCCAAACCATGCTAAAAAAGGAACTATAACTGTACTTAAACCAGTAATAAAGCCAGTTTTACCCGCAGTTGTCGATTGGAGTCCAAAAGTTTGAAATACTATCCCTAGAAAGTATAACATACCTGTTATGAGACCCATTACTATAACTTTTTTATTCAGATTCTTAAAGTGCGGAAAAAAGGGAATAAACCCTAAAAATGCAATTAAAAATCTAAGACCAAGATATAAGAATATTGGGACATTTTCTGTGATATTTTTAGTAATAATAAAAGATGTTCCCCAGAGAACTGTAGTTAAAATCAACAGAAATATAGCTAGTATATTCCTTTTAGAATGGGAATTATCAACTTTTTTATTAGTCATAACTTATAATAGTATTTTTGTAATTGTGAAAATACAACAAGAATAAAAATTATTCCTAAATGGCTTTTCTTCTCTACTACATAATTATGATATTATCCTAATGCATATTTTATGCATTTAATGAATATTCTAACCGTTAAAATTTTTTAATATGCATATTTTTCATTTATTTATTAAATTAATAATGACATAGGAGTAAAATGATGGTGATAATTTGCCAAAGACTTATAACGAAATAAATGAGAAAATAAAGAATGGCGATGTTGTGGTAGTTACAGCTGAAGAAATGATTAAGATTGTAGAAGATAGAGGTAGCAAAGTAGCTGCTGATGAGATCGATATAGTGACTACAGGCACTTTTGGACCTATGTGTTCAAGTGGAGCTTTTCTCAATTTTGGTCATTCAGATCCTCCTATAAAAATTGAACATCTATGGTTAAACGATGTAAAGGCATATCATGGAAATGGAGCAGTTGATTGTTATATAGGCAGTACGAGGATGTCAGATATAAAATCTTTTGAATATGGTGGGGGGCATGTCATTGAGGATTTAGTCTCAGGGAAATTAATAAGATTAAAAGGTAATTCTTACACAACAGATTGCTATCCATTAGCCGAGATTGATACTGAATTTACAATCGATGACATCAATCAAGCAATTTTATGTAATCCTAGAAATGCTTATCAGAGATATGTATGTGCTGTAAATAGTTCAGATAAAACATTATATACTTATATGGGAAAATTATTACCTCATTTTGGAAATGCTCATTATGCGGGGGCGGGAAGTTTGAATCCTTTGAGTAATGATCCTAATTATGAAACAATTGGAATCGGGACTAGAATCTTTTTAGGTGGGGGAATTGGATATGTTATGGGAGAAGGAACCCAACATAATCCTACAAACAGATTTGGAACTTTATTTGTTAAAGGCGATTTAAAACAAATGAGTTCAGAATATTTACGAGGAGTAACTTATGAAAAGTATGGTACCTCTATATTTGTGGGGATAGGTATTCCGATTCCTATATTAATTGTTGGATTAGTAAAAAAAACTGCAATCAGAGATAAAGAGATTTTAACAGATGTTATAGATTATGGAGTTCCAAGAAGAGATAAACCAAAACTAAAACAAGTAAGTTATAAAGAATTAAAGAGTGGATATATCGAATTAGATGGTAAAAAAATAAAATGTTCCTCACTATCATCTCTGTTTTATGCCCGTAAGGTCGCAAAACTTCTTAAAAAATGGATTATAGATGGTGAATTTTTATTAAATCCACCAGCTGAAAGATTACCTTCTGATACAATTTTAAAACCAATGAAACAAATTACGAAATTACGGTTTGTGAAAGATCTAAAACGAAAGGCAGTAATTTGCTATGATGATTGCGATTTAAAAACCGTAGCAAAACAAATAATTAATCAAAATATGAATCATATAGTTATAACAGACAAAGAAAAGAATCTTAAAGGAATTGTAACTAGCTTCGATATTACAAAAGCTATGGCTGAAGATAAAACTGATTTAAACAAAATAATTACTAAAAAAGTTGTAACAACCACTGACAATGAACCAATTGATATTGCTGCTAGAAAAATGAAATCAAACGAAATTTCTGCTTTACCTGTTATTGATGAGAATAATAAAGTAGTTGGAATAATAACGAGTGAGGAGTTGATGTAAAAATGACAATAATTAATGTTACATTACCTTTCGGAGTAATAAAAGACATAGGTGATTACTCACGATTCATAAATGAAATACTGAAATATGATATTAGTCTAAACATTTTAAAATTTTCAACGGAAACGAATGGGCTTAATTTATTAATAGACATTCCTGAAGATAAAATAAAAAAAATAACCGAATCATTAAAAAAAAACAAGATCATAGTAAATAAGAAAGGAAGAGTTATAATTAATAATGAAAGATGTATTTATTGTGGCGCATGTATTTCATTATGTCCTACAGATGCATTAACTTTCAATAATGAAGCGCGATTAGAATTTTCTTATGAAAAGTGTATTGGTTGTCTTTTATGTTTAGATTCATGCCCACGGTATGCAATTGAAGAAATGTAATAATATGTTAAAAACATTAGTTCTTTTTTTTGATATTATTCTTTTGTAATGATTTCAAAAATCTCATCTAAACGAGGTGTCTTTCGTCTAAGGGTGATACAGCGTTGTTCTTCACATCCTCGCAATATAGCTATTAGTTCATTTAAATGTATTGTGGGAATGTCTAGCTTCTCACCAAACCACTTATGCATTTTATCTCTATATTCAGGTTTACTTAGAGTATATAAACAAGTTGGACAGGGTGTTATCATAAAGTCCGCTCCTACATCTTGAGCGCTTTTTAGTTTATTAGCAGTTATCTTTAGGGCTTCATGAGGGTTTATTATGAGTTGGGAAGCCCCCCATCCACAACAACTCTCTCTTTCTTGATAATCAATTGGAATACCACCAAAAAGATTAATCAATTCATCTAATTTAGTTTTGTCTTTTATATATTCTTCAATATTTCTCTTATCTCTTGATAAATTCAAATAATGGCATCCATAATGAATAGCGACTTTAAGATCTTTCAAATCAAACTTTAAAGAGTTAAGAACATCGTTTCGAATTAAATATAAGAAATCTAAATCATGTACTAATTTGAGATTAAGATTTTCAAGAATTTCGTATTTATTGGGATAATTTATGCCTATTCTCTTCTTTTTTAATCCATTCAGTATTTCATTAGTTTTTTTTTTTACTTCAGGAATTTTTAAAAATTCTCGCCCTCTTAGCAGACTATTGTAACAACCATTACAGCTAAAGAACACTATATCGGCTATCTGATTCATTTCATTTAGATTCCTCTCATTAATAGCCGCAAATTGCGCTCTTGTTATCAAATTTCGTTGAAAAAAAGTACCAGAGCAACATGATTGATTCACACACATAGTTACATTTAATTGAAGCTCTTCTAGGAGGTCATGAAAGCCCCATCTTACACCTGGAAAATATTTTTCCAAGCAAGCTTTAAAAAGGCATAATTTTTTACTTTTAAAATATTCTAAAGGATTTTCAGGATAATCTCTTTCAATTTCACCTAAATTTAGTGCTAAATCAAATACTTCCATTTTTTTGAATCTCGATTATGATTTTTTCTTGCTTTTTTGCTTATTTTTGTGTTTACTTGCTTTAAAAACATAATTTATTCGAGCAAAATTACAAATTTCATTTAATTCTTCCATGCGTTCCGTTGGTAAACCACCATCCAAAGGATCTTCCAAAACGGTACCGTTAGTCAAAAATCTTTCAGACATCTCCACGTATTTAC
>CAYNEU010000577.1:0-4313 GCA_964396275.1 uncultured archaeon
ATATTAAATACGTCGATTTTGGTTGGGGAATATTTGTGAATAAAATAGATGGGATTAGTGGGGGGTGGATTTATTTGGTTAATAACAATACACCGAATGTAGCTGCTCCTGACTATCCATTAAACGACGGAGATGAGGTTAAATGGCTGATAAAAGAATAACATTATTTAAAAAGATAGTATTATATTAACATTGAATTTTAACTTCAATTCTCTCTTTTACATAAATCAAAAATCGGAAAATAAACAGGATGGTTTAATAAGTCATATCTTTTGTTTCAATTTTTTGTAAAACTGGTTCCATTTCTCTAAAGGATTTTCTAATCTTGTGAAAATAATATCCTAACTTGTATCCTTTTTTACAATTAGTAAATAACATAAAATTATTCTCTGCAGATCCAACTAAAATAATTGTATATCCTTTAGTTCCTCTAATGACAATGTCTCTTAATTCTCCTTGTTGTAAACCTTGACTAATTTTTTCCCCTAGGGAAATTAAAGTAGCTGGACTAGCGCTATAAATATCCCAAACAACATCAGCAGTTTCAGAACTTGCAATTCTTAATCCTGTTTTTGAAACTACAGCCGTTCCTTCCAAATCGGTTGAAGCTTCTAACCTCTCTAAAGCACGCATTAATTCATCTAGAATATCTTGGTTGATGTCGATTTCAGAATCATTAGCTTTTTCCAATTTTAACACCTCCGTTAAGATAATATTAATTTTTAGTAATTTAAATGTTTTTTAGTTCAAAACTTCTTAATTCTTTTAAAAATACGGGATCTCCTTTTTTTACCTTCATGTTTTCATTTTTAAAACCCACAATAACAGACCCTTTAGTGCCAAAAGTGTTTAAAACCTTTGTAAACGGGGGTTCTAACATTTTTCCAATAATTTTTTTTGCGCCAGTAGCGCTTTGCGCTAATCCTAGGCAGATAATTCCTTGAGGATGTTCAGGATTTTTTATTGTACCTTTTTTAATTTTATATTTATAAAATAAAAGGGGATCTTTATGTATTTTCAATAATTCTGCTGATCCTAATATCCTTAAAGTAGTAGGAGGTAAATCTAATCGACTAAGCAACATAATATTACTCTTTTTTCTGATCAAAACTTTTTCCTTGAATAAAATTATAGCTTTAAACCCCCGATCTCTATTTGTAACTGTAGTTTGAATTCTTTTCCCATCTAATTCATAATATGGATAAATTTTTCCGGTAGTAGTTACCATTCCAATTGTAATATGAATTTGAGTCCCAAAACTTATCTTAGGTTTGAATAGTTTGTTGTTATATACCCTTACTTCAATAATATTGTAAAAATCAAAGGCATTGGGGTTAGTTGTAGCATAACAGCCTCGATAAACTTTTTTCAAATTCAACCCTTTTATATTGATGCCAACTCTATCACCAGCTTTAGCAATTTCAACATTCTGGTGGAATATTTGAATGTTTTTTACCCTGCCGGAAGTATTTACTGGCAAAACTTCTAGATTTTGATTTAGTCTTAAAGTCCCATTTAAAATTGTACCTGTTAATATCGCCCCCATACCTTTTATAGAGAAATGATGATCAATGGGAATTATGATATCTCCCTCGGTATGTCTTTCAATTTTTAAAGAATCAATCGTTTCTAATATTCCCTTTTTTAATTCTTCAAACCCTATTTTATTTTTTGCAGAAACACTAAAAATGGGCACATAATAACCAAAACTTGTGGACTTAAAAAATTCCCTTGTCGCTTCTATTTCTTTATCAATATCTCCAGTAAAAAGATCGATCTTATTGAGAACAACAATTATTTTTTCGATTTTAAGCGACTCGATCATAATAAGATGTTCTCCCGTTTGAACTTGAGGTCCTTTATTAATATCTATAACAATCAAAGCGCAGTCAATAATTTCTACCGAGGAAGCACTAATTCTTATCAGATCTGCATGACCAGGGCCATCTACTAAAGTAACTAGATATTTATCCAACATAAAACTTGTAAAACCCAGATCTATTGTTATCCCTCTTTCTTTGCTTTGGGGATGCGCATCAATACCAGCTGTAGAAATTATTTCACTAATCACTTCTGCTATAGCTGTCTTCCCAGAGTCGATATGTCCGAATAATCCAATGTGTATTGGGATTTTCTTTTCAATTTCCATCTCTAATTACATTAAAAATTAAAAAAATTTATACATTGCTATTGGATATAACTAAAAATTCAGTATAAAATAGGAATTTTCAAAAATCGGACTCAATTAATTTTAATTATAATTTTAATTTAAGATAACATAGAATTTAGATCTAAAATGTTGATGAATTTATGAGTAAATTTTGCCCTTATTGTGGTTCGCCTACTAAAACAAATGACAAATTTTGTATTATTTGTGGTAAGCCTCTACTCACTGATATCCCAAAAGCAACAAAAAGATTAGATAGAAAAGAAGAAGTAAAACAAGAAGAAGAAATTAAAGTTGACGAAAAAGTAGAAGAAAAAGAACAAAACGATGAGGAACAGAAGGAAGAGATTTTGGATATGGAAGAAACAGATAAAGATAAGAAGATTTCCAAAAAAAATAAAGAAAAAAGAGGTATAAAACCTCTTCCTGAAGAAGTTAAAGAACAAATGGTTTATTATATTGAATATAATGATATTCAATTAAATAAAAAAGTTCTTGCTGACAAATTAACTGAAATTTCAAAATCAACGAAAGATGAAAGGTATGATTATGATATGGAATTTAAAAAAGAAGTAAATTTAAAATTAGAGGCAATAAAAACTTTAATAAGTGAATTGAAACAAAAAGAAACCATAATTAAGCAGAATTTAGAAGACCCTTTCATTGTTCAAAGGATCCAAAATGATATAGACACTAAAATATTTCAACTCGAAAATTTATCACGAGAACATAAATTGCATAAAGTTGATAAAGAAACTTTCGAAAAATTAAAAGAAAAATATAAGCAAGAAAAAATTGAGTTAGAAATCGAAAGAGAAGAGTTAATTGAAGGAATGAAATTATGGATTCAAGATTTAAAATTGGAAAAAGCAGAATTATCAGGAGAGAGAAAGCTTAGTAAAGGAAGATATCATGCGAAAGAACTTACTGAGGATGAATTCAATGAAAAAGATAAAGAATATGACCTTAAATTGAAAAAAATTAATACTAAAATTACTACATTAGAAAAATTAACAAAATAGAATTGTTACTTAAACTATTTTTATTAGGAAATATTTATTATTACGAAAATTATGAGAAATAAATTAATTGCTATTGTAATTCTACTGATTGCATTATCACTCATAACAATTGGAGTTATTCAAGGGCAGTATAATTTAATAAATTCTACTTATGAACAGATGGTTCTAATTCCTTAATAATCCCATTTTCCCTTTTTAACGGCATTTGAATTGTCTAAAAATCCTTTTTTCTGAAACATCTTTTCTTGTGTTTTCCTAATTTTATTTAATTGATTATAATGGATTTTACATAAAAATATCTTATGTCGTGAATTAGTATTATATTTTAAGCCCGTTTTTTCTACATATTTTTTCCAAGAGTTTTCTGAAAGCGATCGTACAGCAATTTCACTACAATCAATTATCGAACATTTTTTATTTTTAGCTAAATCACCTAAATCTTTTTTATCTCTAAGCTCCTTCGGAAATTTCATGGTTAACCACTTGCTAAAAACTTTATTAGAATAAAATATTATGTTTTTTAAATAATTATTATCTTAAAATTTTTGCTAAAACAAATGGATTCAGCAAACTTGATCTTTGATGGAAATATAATAAAAAATGCTTTATATCAATGTGATTCACCTCTAAGAATTTCTATAAAAGATAATTTTTTTACAAGTTCAGCTGTTCTTTTTTCAATAATTCCCTATAAAGATAAGCCATATGAATTAATTTTAATTCATCGTTCAGATAAGGGGATAAGACACAGAGGTGAAATGTCCTTTCCTGGAGGAAAATTTGACCCTCGATTAGATAGATCTTTACGAGATACAGCTCTAAGGGAAACAGAAGAAGAAATAGGTGTCCCTCTTGAAAAAGTTAAAATAATAGGGTGCCTTGATGATTTTCCAACAATGACAAAATACATAATTACTCCCTTTGTAGGAATTATCGATAAATATCAAAAATTAGTAAAAGATGACAGAGAAGTACAGGAAATTGTTAAAATTCCAATTGATTTCTTCACAAGAAAAATTAATTTTAGAGAACAATCTGTTGATATCAATGGGAGTAAATTTCCCATCTTTTATTTTAATTATACAAAAAAAGTAAATGGAAAAATCTTTACAGTATGGGGAGCA
>CAYNEU010000578.1:0-3593 GCA_964396275.1 uncultured archaeon
ATCGAATTTCTAATGTAATTTCCGAAGTATCGTATACTTGACCTCCAACTGTAAGATTTATCTGGAAATTCCTTACTCCTGGAAAAGCATCCTTATCTATTTGAATATTAAGTTCTACAAAACCAATTCCCGCTTCAGAGAAGGTTATATTTGACTTATCTATGGAAAAAGATACACCTTGATTATTATCTGGAATTTCTATATCAATTGTATTATTCTCTCCTGAAATTATTGTTAAATTAAATTTTTGATGATCTCCTGGAAAGTGTAATAAATCATATGGTTTAACGGGAAGGTCATCGGGATACAATTTTGCTGTATTATTATAATCAGGAGAAATACTGTTTAAATAATTAAGAGAAGCAGAAACATTTATTAATCCCGCTCCAGACTTAAGAATATCATCATCATTTTCATCTTCCAGTTTTCTTGCTCCTTCTAATAAAGCAATCCTAGCAGTTTCAGGAGTAATATTAGGAAAAGCTTCTAATAAAATTGCTAATGCTCCAGCAACAATTGGACAAGACATACTGGTCCCACTTAGAGGGATATAATCTCCATTTCCGGGAAAATCGAAATAATCTCCTATATAACGTTGTTCGTCTGAAATAATAGAATTCAATGATTCCGCGGAGATAATGTTAACACCAGGAGCAACAACATCGGGATAACCTATGTAACTAAATGTGGGACCCCAACTACTAAAAGAAGTTAATTCATCATCTTTATCTGTCGCACCTACAGCAATTACATCCACACCAGAAGCAGGAGTAGATCCTGTAAAATAGTCTGGACCAGAATTACCTGCCGATGATACAAAAATAACACCATAGTCTCTTTTAGCAGATGAGATTGCATCTGTTATTGAATCTGAAATAATTGGATAACCTCCGCCAAAACTCATCGAAATGATATCAGCTCCAGCACCACCTTCATTTGTGGGTTTAGAGCTCCATTCAATAGCGCTTATTATATCAACATCACTCAAACCACTTGCATTTCCAGCTCTTGCATTGATTAAAAGTACACCAGGAGCGACACCACGGTATTTTCCCGATGATGCTCCTCCATCACCTGCAATTATTCCGGCTACGTGTGTACCATGCCCTACATCATCATTAAAGTTTGATGCTAGTTCATCAGTAACAAAATTGCTATTATTCACAATGGTTAAATCTGGATGATCATATATTCCAGTATCAATTACAGCTACTTTCACTCCCGATCCATCATACGGTAGATCTTCTGCTCCAATTGCAGAAAGCCACCAATTTGAATAATCATCTTCATCTAAAGCACTGAGCTGTAGATCTTCTTCCTCAATATAGGGATATTGAAATACTCTCGATTTGTAAATTTTGGTTATAGCGATATTGCTTTCAATTACACTTAGTTTTTCAATAAGTTGATTCGGATTAATTTTTAAATAAATTGCGGAAATTATATCATAATTGGTTATTAAATCGTAATCATTAAAAACTGAATCTAAGATAATAACTCTTTCTTCCTTTGATATAGAGTTTTCAAAATAGATAATTATTTGAATCTCTTTTGGATTTTCAATTTGAGATAGAGTGATATTTACTAAGAATTCTTTAAGGTATGTATCATACTTGGAGATTTTATTTTCTGAATAATCATCTAGATCGATATCATCTGAACTAATTTGTGTGTTAAAAGAAGTAGGTGATAAATCCATTTTAAATGTATTATTAGAATTTGGATTATAAGGATCTGAGTTATTCAATTGTATTCCAATAAATGGAATAATGAAATATGTGACAAAAATGACAGTAGGGATTAACAGATTTATACTTTTTTTTATCTTCCTCATATTAGTTTCATCAAATAAGAACAGATATTTAAACCTAAATATTTTAACCTAAAATGTTTTTAAAAATTGTGAATTATATCTTCTTACGTGGTAAATTCTAAAATCATTTAATTTTTATGACTAAATATAGCTTTAAAGTACTTTTACTAGGGGCTCCTGCTGTAGGAAAAACTAGCATTCTATATAGGTTTGTGAAAAACCAATTCTCTCATGATTATATAACTACTATAGGCATTAATTACTTAACAAAAGAAATACATATGGAAAAAAAAAACATTGCTAAGCTAGTTATCTGGGATATAGCTGGCCAGAAAAAGTTTGAATTTCTACATAAACAATATTATGAAGGAACTCAAGGTGCTCTTGTAATTTTTGATCTTACTCAGATTAAAACTTATGAAGCGCTTGGCACATGGCTCTCAGAGATGTTTTCGATATTACAAGAGAAGATTCCCTTTATTATAATAGGAAATAAAGTTGACTTATTAGAAGAGGTTGGCCGCTCGATTGATTCTGAAATAGTAAGGGAATACGCAGAAAATAAAGATAGCATTTACATAGAAACTTCTGCTAAGACGGGTGAAAATATTGAAGATGCTTTTAAAGAACTCACACGCCGTATGATTGTACGTGCTTCAGAAAGAATGAAGAATATGTAAAAAAGAATTATAAAAAATACATTATCTTTAAATTATCGCTACCTCTATTAATCTTTAATTCAATCAATATATTCGCCTTAAAAAGTAAATTTCAAATGTTCAAAAAACAAGATATGAATTGTTTATGGTAAAATATAATCATTGTGAGAAATGTAAGAAAATATATAATACTACACCTTGGATAGGTGAGGTACATACATATAACGGAATTTGTCCTTTATGCATGGCAAGCGAACAACAAGAAAATCAAATGCAGAAAGAAAGTATAGAGGATCATATAGTGAATAATTATGATACGGAACAAGACGTTAGAATAGAAGATGTCCATGAGAGTACCCAATCTTCAGCAATAGAAATAGAAAAAGACCTACTCTCCAGATTAGAACAGATGGCTAATGATGTTTTATTTGATCAAGGATCAATAGATGTTCTAATTAAAGAAATTAAAGTAGGGCTTGTAGATAAAGCTAAAGAAAGGATTGAAGCCACATTTCAAAGTTTTGATGTAAATAAAATTGACGCTCAAAAAGTTGTCGATTATGCTGTAAAAACTCTTGATTATTTAAGTGAATATAAAGACTATATAGATAACGTAGTTATTAAATTACAAGCTAATCCTAAAATGAAGGTAAAAACTGCTATAGAAAAAGTCTATAAGGATTCACTAGGGAATATTCCAAAGATTGTGTCAAAGGACATCCTCCTTAATAAGAAGACAATGCTAAAAATTGTTTTTGAGAAGTCTGTAAAATGGTACAGCATTTACTCAGATGAAGAGAATGATTTGGAACTCACCAAAAAAATGGTTTTACACCCATTTACCGAAATCCAAAAGAAACTTAGCACCCTTCCTTTCTACACTTCGAGATAATTAGGATATCTGTTTCTCTGTTTCTTCATTAATCTACCAATTTCAATTAAAAGTTAAAAAAGATAAAATTGAATTTACTTCTGAAATTGTTGAGAAATTATATAAGTTCATTCCTTCTGAACAAAAAAGTACTATTGATGAAATTAGAAATTTGTTAAAATGAAAGAGAAAAAAAAGAAATCCTTATTTATACTTCAGGTTTAAATTTATTCAATAAATTTTTAAGGGA
>CAYNEU010000579.1:0-2209 GCA_964396275.1 uncultured archaeon
AAAAGTTAAAATTGTGAATAGATTGAATGAAAAAGGAAAGCAATTTAAGAGTAAATTGAATTTAGATTTTACATTAGTAAATAAAGCGAGGCAAACAGCAAAAAAAATTGCTTTTGAGACTCAAAAATTTATTGATGTTCATACTACCACAACTATAGAAAGAACAGTTTGTAGATTACTTGGGATAGATGGTGTTGATGAATTTGATGTACCCCTTCCTAATATTGTTGTGGACCATATAAGTAAGAAAAACCTTCTTGGAAGAGGTGTTGCAATTCTAATTGGTAATGCTATATTACATACAAATCTTTTACCTCAAGAAATTGCAGAAAAAGTTGCTATAAATGAGTTGGATTTAACAGAATTATCATTAAAAGATTTTTCTGATATTAAAGCAACTATTAATGTCATTGCTCAAGAAACTTTAGTGAAGATATCTCAGATTAAAAAAAAAAGAGAAGAATTACTTCATAGATATGGTGATAAAGAAGGGCCATTGATATATGTTATTGTGGCTACAGGAAATATTTATGAAGATATACTTCAAGCACAAGCAGCCGCAAGACAAGGAGCTGATGTAATTGCAGTCATTCGATCTACAGTCCAAAGTCTACTCGATTATGTACCTTACGGTGCAACCACTGAAGGATTTGGTGGAACTTATGCTACTCAAGAAAATTTTCGACTCATGAGAAAGGCATTAGATAATGTCAGTGAAGAATTAGGTAGATACGTAATGCTAACTAATTATTGTTCTGGTTTATGCATGCCTGAAATAGCAGCAATGGGGGCATTTGAGAGGCTTGATATGATGCTCAATGATGCCCTTTATGGAATTTTATTCCGTGATATAAATATGAAAAGAACTATTATTGACCAATACTTTTCAAGAATGATAAATGCATATGCTGGTGTAATTATAAATACTGGAGAAGACAATTACTTAACTACAGCAGATGCTTATGAAGCAGCTCACACGGTTCTTGCTTCTGAATTTATAAATGAACAATTTGCCTTACTTGCTGGATTAAGAGAAGAACAAATAGGATTAGGTCATGCATTTGAAATGAATCCTGATTTAGAGAATGGTTTTCTATATGAACTTGCTCAGGCTCAAATGATACGAGAGATATTTCCAAAGGCGCCCCTCAAATATATGCCTCCAACTAAATTTATGACTGGAAATATATTCAAGGGGCACGTTCAAGATGCATTATTTAATATGGTTACTGTTATGACAAATCAAAGAATTCATCTCCTTGGTATGTTAACAGAAGCAATTCACACTCCTTTTATGTTAGATAGAGCTTTATCTATCGAAAATGCAAGGTATATTTTCAATAATATGAAGTCTATCAGTGATGAAATAAATTATAAGAGAGGTGGATTAATGGAAAGACGAGTTGATGCTGTTCTTAATAGAGCTTATGATTTATTAAAGGAAATCGAAAAACAAGGATTATTCAAAACAATTGAAAAAGGTATGTTTGCTAATATTAAAAGACCTATAGATGGAGGTAAAGGATTAGATGGAGTATTAAAGAAAGAAAATAATTATTTTAATCCCTTTATCGAACTTATGATAAGAGAATTAACAAAAGGAGGGAATTAATATGGGAGGAGGACAATATTCAATTGAAAAGGAAGTCTATGACAAAAATCTTGATTTGACTAGAATAAAACCTTATGGGGATACGATGAATGATGGAAAAGTACAACTGAGTTTTACACTTCCAGTTGAAGATGGAGATAAAGCAATTGAAGCAGCTAAACAATTAGTAGAAAAAATGGGATTAAAAGATCCAGAGGTAGTATATCACTCTTCATTAGACAAAGGATTCACTTTCTTTGTAATCTATGGAAAATCAATTCATAGTATCGATTATACTAAAATTCAAATAGAGACTGTAGAAGTAGATGTCTTGTCTAAAGAAGAAATAAATAATTTTATAAGAGACAAGATTGGACGTAAATTGGTTGTTCTTGGAGCATCTACTGGAACAGACGCTCATACTGTTGGAATTGATGCAATTATAAATATGAAGGGTTTTGCAGGGCATTACGGTCTCGAACAATATGAAATGGTTGAAGCTTTTAACTTAGGGAGTCAAGTTACAAATGAACAATTTGTAAAAAAGGCAATAGAGCTTAAAGCTGACGTTTTACTCGTGTCACAAACAGTCACACAAAAAGATATACATATTAAGAA
>CAYNEU010000580.1:0-2051 GCA_964396275.1 uncultured archaeon
GTATTTTCTCAATCTTCCCTCTAGGGTATAATTATGATCCTTTAATATTTAAACTTAATTCAATTATAAACTAAAATTCTAAAAATTCTTCAAAAATCGCTCAAAACTTATCATTGCTATATTAATTAATAATGAGTTGGGGTTAAATATGTATGTAATAAACTACCAGTCATATTTATGAGTATAAAAATAATTACTTTTACATATTAGTTTTAAGATTAGTATACTTTAATTTTTAAGATATTATTGTAATTAACTATTATTGGCACTAAAAATATAAATAAAAAATTATTATAAACATCGTGCCAGAAAAAGAAAATTCTTCAGAGGAAATAATTCAAGAAGGTTCAATAGAAGAGTTAGAAAATATAGCAAATCATGATCTTTTAAAAAATATTAGTAATAAATATGCCATTTTTGCTGAAGGGTTAGTTAAAGATTATGAAATTGGGGACTTTATTGTTCGAGCTGTTGATAATATCTCTTTATCAATAGAAAATGGACAATTTTTAGTTATTAAAGGTCCTAGCGGTGCTGGTAAAACTTCACTATTAAATCTATTAGGAGGATTAGATTCACCTAATATAGGGGTAATTTACAACTTTGGTGTTAAAATCTCAACTATGGAAGAAGAATCATTAGCAACATGGCGATTATTAAATTCTGGATTTATATTTCAAAATTACAATCTCATTAGCACTCTTACTGCTGAGGAAAACGTCATGTTTCCAATGAGTCTTTCAGGTGTTGCTTTTAAAAAACAAAGAGAACGTGCAACAGAATTGTTGTCAAAAATGAGCCTTGGTGATCGAAGGGAGCATTTACCGTTTCAATTATCTGCGGGTGAACAGCAAAGGGTTGCAATAGCAAGAGCATTAGCAAATGATCCCCCCATGATTATTGCTGATGAACCAACGGCAAATTTAGATAAAAAGACTAGCAAGTTTATTAGAGATCTTTTTAGAGAATTAAAAAATAATATTAGAACAATTATCGTCGCAACTCATGATGATTTTTTAATAAGTTTGGCTGATAGAGTTATTACTTTTGATGAGGGGAAAATTATTAAAGAAGAAGTAATGTCGGAAAAGGAAAACTAGGAATTAGAAAACAATATGTCCTCCCTTGATTTTGCGTTGAAAGACCTTTACCGGAAAAGGCAGACAAATTATCCGTTTCTATTAATAATAACAATTATCATTGCACTTACAGAGTTCTTAATTTATTTTACATCATCTTTAGGATTAAATAATTTTATTCAGACAAATTTTGTGAATGACTATTATTTATCTGGCGGCATTAGCATAATCTATAAACAGTTCAATACTCTAATTCAGATATTACTATTAATCTTAGCAATCGCAATAGTAATTACTGTAACAACCACACTAGTTATTTCTAAAAAAAGAGACATTGCTATTATGAAATCATTGGGTACTCTCCCCAAAAAGTTATATAGTTTTTATTTACTCGAAGTCTATGTTTTATATTTTATTGGGTTTTTATTTGGAGTTATTCTAGGATTAATAGCATTTGGAATATTTGCTCTAATTATGAGTTTTTTTAAATTCCCATTATTAGTACAAATTGATTTAGTATATACACCTATTTTATTTTTTTCTTGCATTATCGGAATTTTCTTTATAACTGGATATACTCTTAGGAAAATAGGAAAGCAAAATATAATCAGAACGTTCTCAAAGGATATACCTTACAATTATGATGCTTCTAAGCGATTTTCAATTGTCCCAAAATGGTTAATCTCAATAGGATTTAATATCAAAATTGCTGTGGTTAATACAGTGAGGAAAAAAGGAGAATTCAAGCGTTATTTAGTATTATTTTCAATAATTGGATTGGTGATCTTTACGTTAGGTTTGGGGTCAATTGTTTTAAAGATATCATCCCAAAATTGGATTTATAAATCTCAAGGTGAAAATATAGTAATAATTGGACATGAAGATGTTATTTACAACTATTCATTAATGTATAAGATGTTTTCTGATCCAACATTATTAGTAGATGGAACTAATATTGATTTTACAGCTTCA
>CAYNEU010000581.1:0-4178 GCA_964396275.1 uncultured archaeon
ATGAATTGAACCTAAGTAAAGAAATCTTACACACAACGGGATTATGTTATGAAATGGAAAAATGTTTTTATGAGACTTATTTAATTGGAGATATGGTAGACTCTGGACAATTAACTCTTGATATGATTAAAGAAAAATTTATGTCTGTGGCAAATGTTATTAGTGTTATAATTGAAGATGTTCCCTCACTAATATAAAAATAATGCCTCTCAATTATATGCTTTATTTTTATAACCTTTTAAGTTTAAATCTAATGTAAAATCATTAAATTATCCGTGATTAAATGAATGATAGAAAAGTACCACCTCCGCCCGCACTCCCTCCATCCTTTAAAATAGGGGACAATTTTTGCCTTTTCCATAAAGGCAATATTCAAGGAGATATCTACACATGTCCCGCTTGTAAAACTAATTATTGTTTGATATGTGCTAAAAAAGCAAAACTTGAAGGAAAGTTATGTATTAAATGTAAACAATTAGTTCTACCATAGTTCATTATTTTAATTACTTTATCTTTTTCATACTTGTTTAATTGATGATAAGGATCTCCAAGCCTTCCAAAAGATTAACCAAAGTATTACAAAAATAAATAAAGATGTCGCAAAAGTATACCATCCAATAAAAAGATCTCCATAGGGTGGCTTGAAAAAGGAGAAAGGAATTCCAGCAATCGCAAATCCGAATAAGTACCCATACCCCCAGACCCGATTCTTTAGAGCAATAATGACCGTAGGTATAATTGTCGTAAAAATTATTGTTAAATAAGACCAAATCTCCATTGAATCTAAAATAACCACCATATTTAACCAAGATACGGTAAATCCTACAATTACCCAAATTACTGAAAAGATATCAATTTTAAATTCTGGTTCTGGTCTCCCTACTGTTTGTTCTTTATTGTTGTATGACATGATTGAATAAAGTATGTTATATAGCATAATTAAAAAAACTCTTTTTACTTTTATCTTATTTTATAAACTCATAATTTATAATAATAAAAACCTATTAACATCAACAATTTGATTTATAAATTCCTAATGATATATAAACTTAAGATAAAAATTGAATTTTATCAGAAATAAATGCTATCTAATAATAATTTTTAAATTCTATAAAAAATAAAAAAAACATTAAAAATATGACTCCTGCCTACACCCTGGATTTTTGTCTTTTGGTAGTGTAAATTTTTACACTCTGATTTCGCCCTCCTCCCCCTATTTTATTTTGACGCTTATTTGCGTCCCGTAGGACAGGAGTCACCCTTTCCTTTAAGATTTTGTTCCCTAATAAATCAAATACAGATTAAAAAGGAATGATTACAAAAATGTTGGAATTAATTCAAGAAAATTAAGAATTAAACTAAAATTAATTTCCACTTTTTGCTGCAATTTAAAATTTAAAGTTAATGGTTATATTTTCCATTTAAAAATATTAAAATAAGAAACTTAATTTTCAATTTTATTAAGTTTTTTAATCTTTTTTAATAATATCGATAATACTATAGAGATTATTATAAGATTTAAATGATTTAAAAGTTTAATTAATAGAATAACTATTTATTAAAATACTATTTTAAACAAAATACAACAGAGTATAGATTCTTATGACAGAATTAGAGATTCAAACTAATCAAAAGGATGACGTTGAGATTATCCGAACAACTACCAGTATTTGTCCAGAATGTATGAAACATCTTCCGGCTGAAATTTACGTAGATCCGGAAACCAATTGGGTTATGATGCGAAAACATTGTAAGGATCACGGAGATTTCAAAGATAAACTATCCATTAATCCTGAAGAATATAAATGGCAACAGAATATTACGAATGAAATTGGTTCTACTGTAAATAATTCTACTCAACCTGAATATACTTCCTCCGGAATTAAAGAAGTAGATAAAGGATGTCCATATGATTGTGGTTTATGTACTAATCATAAAAGCGCTCCAAATATTTGCTTAATAGATATTACTAATCGTTGTAATCTAGCTTGTCCTATTTGTTTTGCGAATGCAAGTGCTGCAGGTTATGTTGTTGAACCTTCCTTTGAAGAACTTGTACGAATTATGGAACATTTTAGATCAATGAAGCCTATTTCTGCGGTTTTACTCCAACTATCAGGAGGAGAACCAACTGTTAGAGATGATCTTCCAGAAATAATTCGTAAAGGACATGAATTGGGTTTTACAGAAGTTATGGTAACTACTAACGGTGTTCGATTTGGGAAATCAATAGAATTCATGAAAAAATGCATGGATGCGGGAATGGATGCATTATATCTTCAATTTGATGCCACAGATAATCCTGAAGTATGGAAAAAGATTAGAGGAGTTAATTTATGGCCACTTAAACAAAGAGTCATTGAAAATGCTCGAAAACTTGGCTTTTATGGCGTTATGTTAGTCCCAGTAATCGCTAAAGGGGTAAACGATCATGAAATTGGTAAAATTTTGGATTATGCAAAAAATAATTGTGATGTCGTATCGGGTCTTATTTTCCAACCCGTTTCATTAACTGGACGTATTAGCTTCGAAGAATTAATGGATATTAGATATACTACTTCTGATTTAAAAGACGCAATTAATAAATATACAAATGGTTCAGTAAAAAAGTTTTACCCTATTGCATTCACAGCGAAATTTACAAAATTGCTAGCCTGGTTTGACGATATGCCACCCTTCAGTATGACGAGCCATAGCGACTGTGGATTCGCCACGATATGTGTTATTAATGAAAAAGATGAGTGGGAGCCTATTGAAAACTTTTTTAAAGCTGAAGGATTAATTCGATGGGCTAATCAAGTTTGGGATATGGTTCAAAAACAAGAAGTCCCAAAACCTACTGGATTATTGAAAGGCATCAACCTAGATGATTATGGGCAGTTAGCTTCCAAAATCGGAAACTTTGTTGACGACATGACCAGTTTAGGCTATCGGCAAATTATGAAGGCATATTTCTTTGCTGGTGCCGCAAGATATATTAAAAGTCCAGAAAAGATTCTTACTAGTAAAACATATCAAGCATTTGCTCGTTTAGTAATGGCTCCAAACTTAAAATCTGCTGGAAAATTCTTTAACGACCGCAACCTAATGGTGTCTAGTATGCATTTCCAAGACGCTTACAACTTTGACCTTGATAGAGTATGCAGATGTCTTGTCCATTACGGAGTTATTGACCCAGATGACCCTTCAAAAGTTCGTGAGATACCCTTCTGTGCAATGAATACTTTACATCGCCCAATTATAGAAAGACAGCTTGCGATTGCAGGACAAACAGCGAAGAAACCAGAAGTTATTCAAGCTGAAATTGAGAAACTACTAGAAACAATTCAGAAATAAACTATTCTCTTAATTTTTTAATACTATTTTTATTTAATTTATTTAATTTTAAAATATCTAAATTACGCATTAATTTTTGATAGTTTTTATGATTCTTTCTATTTCTTTACTTTATTGTTAATTTAGTGTTTAAAAATTATACAAATCTATATAAAACAAAACATCATATAATTATGTGATTTTCCAGAATAAGGTGAATTATTTGCCAAAATTAGAAAGAAAAATCAAAATTGAATCTACTCCTGAAAACATTTATAAAATTGTGACAGATGGTTTGAATACCCCGAAATGGAATCCTAGCGTAACAGCAGTCAATCCAATTGAAGATGAAAAATTCCAATTAGAAACAGATCTAGGGGGGATCACAATAGTTAAAACTCAAAATGATGAAAACAAGACTACTACATGGTATACGGAGAAAAGTGATGTGAATTCAATTGGATATATTTTAACTCCTAAAGCCTATCAAACAGAAGTAACAATTTGGACCGAATTTGAGGACAAGAAACTCTCAAAATTATATAAAAAGACAGCAGATACAATTTTAGATGGTCTAAAGAAGTATGTTGATTATATTGAAAAAGGAGGAGAACCTAGTTTGTATAAAAAATGGGAAGCTTTAACAACTCCCTAATTTCTTTTTTTTAAAAGCATTAATAAGAACTATATTCTGATTTTTTAAATTTATTTCTTAATTTAAAAACAATAGAGTAACCCCCATAAACTTTTCAAAAGTTTTTTGCAGAATCTAAAAGAATAATTAATATTGTATCAAATTAGATTATTTTCCAACGAGGGCCATCTGGAGTATCTTCAAGCTGTATACCTGCGTCTCTCAACTT
>CAYNEU010000582.1:0-5831 GCA_964396275.1 uncultured archaeon
TTTGTTTGGTTATGGTGGATATAAGTTTTAACCCTAATGAATCTGTATTTTTATAATCTATATCTTTGGGAAAACCCATTCCATTATCATAGACATCTAATAATATTCTATCGTTTATCATTTTTTTCAGTGTAACAACTATTTTTCCATTATCGTTTTTTGAAAATGCATGTTTTAATGAGTTAGATACAAGTTCATTTATAATTAAGCCACATGCAATAGCTTTGTCTAGACTGAAATCAATATCTTCAATGTTCAATTGTAGTTTAATCTGTTTGGAATTTGCTGAATAAGCTTTAAATAGATTATTAACAAGGTTTTTTATGTATTTTGAAATACATATCTTATTCAAGTTTTCGGAGTTGTATAATGTTTGGTGTATTAGCGCCATAACTTTAATACGACTTTGGAAATCCTTAAAAATATGGAGTGTTCTTTCATCTTTTATATATTGTTCTTGTAGTACTATTAAACTTGAAATTATTTGTAAATTGTTTTTCACTCTATGATGGATTTCTTTCAGGAGTATTTCTTTTTCTGCTAGGGAAGATTCCAATAGGGATTCATTCTTTTTCTGCTCAGTTATATCAATTATATTTATATATAGAGCAGAATCTCCTTGAAATTGAATCCTTTTTAAATATTGTCGAATATACAAATAATTTTCATTTTTTTTCTTCATTCGTATTTCGGATTGATATGAAGATATATCTTCGTTTAAAATTTTATTATATTTTTCAATAGTCATTTGTAAATCTTTAGGATGAATATGCTGGGTTATGGTGTTTAGATTCCAAGATAATAGTTCATTTATTGAAAATCCTAAAATATTAGATATTCCTTTGTTTGCAAAAATTATTCGTCCATTAGCAATGATAAGCGTACCCACCAAGGATTGTTCTGTGAGCATTCGATATTTTTCTTCACTTTCTCTTAACTCTTTTTCAGTAGAATCTCGAACAATAACACCTGCAAGAACATTCGCTATAGATTGTAAAAAATCGATATCATTTTTTGAAAATATCCGATATTCTTTTGTATGAGCTCCTAGAATACCAAATGGGGTGTTTTTTCCTTGAATAATAACACTCATTCCGCTAATAACATCATGATCCGCAAGAAGTTTTGGGGCACAAAATCTAGTTTCAGTTTTTAAGTTTTCCGCAATTACTGGAGTAGTTTTTAGTAATGTAAAACCCGCTTGTGAATTTTTATTATTTTCAACAGTTGCATTTCCAACTAATCCTTTATCCCAACCAACTCCTGCCCGTAATTTTAAAAATTTCTTATTGGGAAGAATTTCAAGTACCTTCGTAAACTCAACATTCAATATTTTTGCTAGCAATGATGTTGCTTTTTTAAATAAATTATCAATTTTTGTTTCAGTAATAGTTTCCAAGCCAAATTTGGCAATCAAAGCTTGTCTATGGATCTGATCTTCAATGGACTGTTGGATTTTTCTGATATTCGTTAAATCTTGGGAAACACAGAGAATTCCGATAACTTTATTTTGTTCATTAAAAATTGGTGCTTGATTTGATGAAAGTTCTATATAAGTTCCATTCTTTTTTTTAAAACGATATTCAATATTTTTAACAAATGCACCTTCCAATACTTTTTTAATTCCTTTGGTAAGAATCATTTTATCATTAGGATGAATTAATTTATAAATGCTTGATGATTCATGGGTTTCTTCTTTATTATATCCTAAAAAATCATTAAAAGCATTATTAACATCAAGAAAATTTGTCTTTAGATCTAATGTATAAATCATAAATTTAGAAATTTTAAGCAATGTTTGAAATTTCTCTTCAGTTAAACATTGTAAACATTGAGAAAAATTAATATTTTTTAGTTTTTTGAAGGAATTTGTATTTTTTATCTCTCGTTTAATAGTAGGAATTAAGCGATTTAGATTATCTTCAGTGATATAATCATTTATTCCAGTTTCTATCAATGAAATCATCGCTTTTTCATCTATTTCTTTTCCTATAACAATATAGGGAAGTAATATTTTTTTTTCTTTAATGATTCTTAATATTTCTCTTCCGTAAAGCGTCCATGCTTTATAGTCAGATAATAAAATATCCCACGTATTTTTAGATAACAATGAATCTAAATTGATATGATTTTCTATGATTTCAAATCGCACATTGAAGTTATATATTTTTAACTTTTGTATTATTGAAGATACTATTTCTTTAGAATCAGAAATGAATAATATCTCATATTTTTCACTCAAATTTCATACACTACACTAAATTTTCATTTTTTTATTAAATTTAATACTCTATAGAATTTCTTTAATTATAATATTGGAATTTTTATTAAAAACATATCTGTTTATATTAGGTACATCCAAGCTTTCATTCTAATTTTCTTAATAATATTAACACATAGCTTTAAAATAAGTTTTTTGGATATACATCGAAAAAGTTTAATATAATTTATCTAAGATAGATAAAATAGAAAGAAAGACTTAATTATTAATCTAACAAAGAATTTTCATGTTAATATAAATTTTAAGGAAATTTTTCCATTTTTCAATCTTATTCGGTCGAATTTATCAGTATAAAAAATTTATTAATATAGTAAAATTTATAAATGAAAAAATGGTAGCAAAACTCATATAAAAAACTTTAATTCTTTATTTAAATTTTTTTATTTGAAGTAAAATGAAATCATAAAAATAGGAGAAAAAAAATGGTAAAACTAACAAATGAAATGAAGGAAGGTTTACGTGTTCCCGGAAAAGGGGGCAGTTTGATTTATTTGGCAACATCATCCATTGATGGAAAACCAAATATCGCGGCAATGCGTTATATAGATAATATAAAAGACGATAAACTTCTGGTTGCAGATATGTTCTTACTTAAAACTAAAGCGAATCTTAAAGAGAATCCCGAATGTACCATAGCAATATGCCATCCAATGGATTCTGGAAGAGACTGGATCTTTAAAGGTAAAGCTGTTGATATCGAATACGGTTTTCCTCCAGATTTCGATTGGTACGGAGTTTCAGCCAAAGAAATCTTAGATGGTTGGGGTGAATGGCATAATAAAGAACCCCCAGATGAGGTTCCTCCAGATGTCGTTTATTCTAAACCAGCACAACGTGGAGTCGTAGTATTACATGTGGAAGAAATTTATTCTATTGAAAAAGGAAAAGTAGGTGAAAAAATACAATAGGAGGGAAGAAAAATGGCAGTAAAACTAACTGATAGAATGAAAGCTTGGATTAAAATTGGTTGTCATTTGAATGTGGCAACAAAAAAGGGGATCCCATTTGTCACAGTTTCAAGAAATGTGAACTCTGTTTCTGATGATGAGGTGGTATTTGCTTTATCTCAGGATGAATATTCTGTTATTAAATCAGCTTTATCTGAAAATCCCTGGGTCGCCTTTGGAGTGTCTCGAGCAGGAGGCATTCGTGCTTGTTATCAATTCAAAGGTAAAGGAACAGTTGATAAAAAAGGAGATATCTATAATTTAAAAGTAAAAATATCCGAATTGTATTGTACTAAACCAGGATGTTATGCTGGACAAAGACTTGATACTAAACCCGCTAAAGAATGTGAAGAATGGGAACATGGTCTCTGGACCGATGTGCCAAAATAATGAAATAATAAATAAAATCAAATGTTTTTTTTTTTTGAATTTCGGTAATATTTAGGATTTAAATTTTATTGGAAAATAGAAATTACTAATAATATGAATTTGGATGTGAATAATGTGGAAACTGAAGAAAATATCGAAGAGAAAGAAATAATCAGGAAAAAACCAAAAAAACCTCCAAAACAATTCCCGTGGTTTATGCCCTTTATGTGTGAAGGGTGTGGGGACTGTGTAGAGGTTTGTCCGAATTCTTGTATTGAATTATTAGGTCTTGACAGAAAAGTTCCATCTGCTTGGATTATTTATCCTGATTATTGTATTGGATGTGGTAAATGTGCAGACGCTTGTCAATGCTCAGCTGTTCAAATGACTGCATATGTGGAAAAAGCTATTGAAAGGTATAAAACTAAAAAACCGTTCCAATAAATTTAGTAAAAGAAATATATTTTAAAATAAAAATAAAAGAGGAAATTAAAAATGGTATTTGACTTAAGAAGATGTGATTTCTCAAAATGCAATGGAGAATGTCTCGCAAGGTGTTTGTTCGTTGATTACGATGAAAAACAAGCTAAAGCAGATATGGCTAAATTGATTCACCAACAACCTGCTGACATACTTGCTAAATGTGTTACTTGTTATGCGTGTAATGAATATTGTCCACGAGGAGCAAATCCATGGGATTTGATTAATCAGATGCAACAAAAAACTGGTCTTTATATTTATCCAGAAGAAGCCAAAAAAACTGCCTTAGGTTGGGCAAAAAAAGAGGATAAGATTATTAAAGGAGATTCTGGTAAACCAGCGTTATCTATAGGTGGTTTTGCTGATGCTCTTCCATATGATAAAGTTTTTAAAGGAAAGTTATTTGAGGGACTCTCCTTAATAATGGGAGGATCATACTGTTGTAGAGCACCTGAAACTCATATGTGTGATGCGAATTCTTGTTTAGATAATCTACCTTCACTAATTAAAAATCTTGCAGATACAGGTTATAAAGAGATAATTTTCTACCATGATGCCTGTTATGGGTTTGTAACCTCGGAAGCATTATCAATGATGATTGAAGTTCCCTTTAAACCTATACACATTATGGAATATATTAGAAATTGGCTCCGTGATAACAAAGATCTTATTACTCCATTGAACATGAAAATTGCTTATCAACGACCATGTACTTCAAGATACAATCCCCATGGAGAACTTACAGAAAACTTTTATGATTGGGTGGAGCAAACTTTTGAATTACTTGGTTGCGAGCTTGTAGAACGAAAATATCAGAAGGAGAATTCTATGTGCTGTAGTTCTGGTATTTTTCCAACCCAGAGAAATCGGGCTATGGGATACGTAAAACAAAATCTTCAAGATGCTAAAGATGCAGGTGCTGAAGCCTATATTACATTTTGTCCAATCTGTACTGCGGTAATGCGGCAAACAGCTAAAAGTATGGAAATGGAGCCTTATTACATTGTTATGCTAGCACAAAAAGCTCTTGGAGAAGATTTGCCTATAGGTGGCGCTGGAATAGGTGTACCCGTTCATTAAATTTTTTAAAATTTTTTTTTTATTAAAAACATAGGTGAATGATGTTGAGAGTTTTGATTAGTGTTCGTTCATTAGAAGAAGTATTACCCGCAACAAGGGGTGGTGCAGATATTATTGACCTTAAAAATCCTAATGAAGGCTCATTAGGAGCAGCTTTTCCCTGGATCATAGATGAATTAAGAAATTTTGATAAAGACATGAGATTAAGTGTAGCAATAGGAGATATGCCAAATTTGCCAGGAACAGCGTCTCTCTCAGCATTAGGAGCTGCTTATTCTGGAGCTAATATAATAAAAGTTGGTCTTCTTGGCCCTAAAACTGTAGAGGAGGGAATTTTTTTATTAAAAAAAGTCGTACAAGCAGTAAAAGATTATGATCCAAATATTTTAGTTGTGGGAGCAGGTTATGCAGATTTCAAGTTTTTTAATGGTATTGATTCATTGAAAATTCCTGAAATATGTAGGTCAGCTGGAGCAGATGTAGCAATGCTAGATACCTTCTCAAAGGACGGGAAGAAACTGTTTGATTTCTTAGATTTAAAAAAGTTAAAACTGTTTGTGGATAAAGCTCATAAACTTAATTTATTTGCAGCTCTAGCGGGATCACTCGAATTAAAAGATATTAAAACTATCAATAGTTTAGGAACAGATATTATTGACCTTAAAAATCCTAAT
>CAYNEU010000583.1:0-3108 GCA_964396275.1 uncultured archaeon
TGAGAAAGAAATCCTAAAAAATGAAAACATTTTCTTTAAGGATATTTACTGTGCTTTTTTGTTAAAAGCTTTAAAGTGGGGTAATGAAGTTATAGGTTTATTAATTCCAAAAAGTTTTCTTCTTCGACAAGGTTATATTAATTTTAGGCGAAATTTTCTTTCTAAAGCAAATATCTTAAAAATTATTGATATTGGCTCTAAGATGTTTAAAACTGCTACTAACGAAGTACAGATAGTATTATACGAAAATAAAAATGGGTATAATAGCAGAAATTTAGATGTCTTTGATTATCCTAAAACTAAGATTATAAGGTATCCAAATCAAAATGTAGATTCATTAAGAATTTGCTTTAGTTTGAATTGTCCTTTAAGCTTAAAATCTAAAAAATTATATGTATATACATTTAAGAAAAATTGTCCCTTTTGTGGATCAGATACGGTCGAAATGAATCGGATTAGAATTAAACCAAATGCGCAAATATATGAATTAATTGAAAAAGTTGAAAAGATCGGAGATTTAAACTATTTAAATCCTGTAGCTTTTCCAAAAATGATTAGAGGTGAAGAAGAAAAAGGGCTTAAGTTAGTAAAAAGAAAATTGAAAAAAGATACAAATGGTTCGTGCTTCTTTATCAGCGCGAGAAACGATTTCAATTATTATAATTTCAGAAAGATAAAATCGTTCAATATAGAAGAATTGAATCCAAAGATTTTAAAGGGTAATAATTACGAATACTATAAACAACCAAAATTGTTAATAAAGCATAATAGTATTATCCCAGAAGCGATTTATACTGAAGATAATGTGTGTTTTACATCATCAATTTATTCATTACTTTATAACGATTCTGATGAACTAAAATATCTTTGTGCTGTTCTTAATTCAAGTTTAATCCAATTTTATTGCATCTACGGAATAAATAATCAGAAAAATACCACTATTAATTTAAATCAATATATGATAAGGCATCTACCTATCGTTAAACCAAATAATAAAGTCAAAATGGTGATTACTCGAAAAGTAGATGCTTTAACTAAAATGTTAAATGTGTCCAAAAAAACGGTTAGTGAAGATTTTAAACAATTAATAAGAGATATCGATGATTCTATTTTTATTCTATATTCTATATCTGAATATGAAAAGAATAGAATTATCTTAAATATATCAAAACAAATTAAATACTTCAAAGAGATTTACCAAAATTAAAAAAAGTAATTATTAATCAATAATCTTGAAACAAAAATCACATATATTATCTCCTAAGCCCATAAACTTATTTCGTTCAAATTTTATTTTTGGATTAAATTCTTCGAAAGCCGCTTTATAAAAGGGATAGCACATTTTTTTACAGATTAAAGGGATTCTATTTTGCCGCTTGGGATTCCTGTCCATTATTGCTTTATAAGGACATTCCTTTATTTCAATGATTATCTCCTTTTCCGAAATTTGATTAACCTTATATTTCCAGCCTTCTATAGACCATCTAAATGTGATTATCTCAATTAAATCACTTAATGTATTTGTTTCAATCTTCAGATATCTCTTTATCCTTCTAAAAATGATTTTCATTAATCTAATCCAAACAGCTTTATCGATTTTTAGAGCAGTATCCCACCCTACGACCTTTTCAGCTTCTAACATCCACACACCATCCATAGTAAAGAAGTTCTTTTCGAAATAAAACAATTTATCGGCATCAGTTACTTTTCTCAAATGACAACCCCTAATTTATCTTAATAATATTAATAAAGAAAAAGATATCATTAAATTTTTTAATTGTAAATGTTTCGAAAATATTGTTATATATTAACAATAACATGGGATATTATTAAAATACGTCATTAAATAAACTCAAACAATCATTCAGGTTTATACCTTAAAAGGGTTTTAAATGTGGAAAACGTGATTCTTGCATTATTATTAAGTCTAATTGCAGGATTGTCAACTTCTATTGGTAGTGTTATTGCGATTTTTATGAAAAGACCCAACCCAAAGGTACTTTCTTTTATTATGGGATTTTCTGCAGGGGTTATGATTTTAATTTCATTTGTAGAACTTCTGCAAAATAGCATAGAAGCAATCGGTTTTTTAATGGGAATTTTGATGTTCTTTATAGGAATGATAATTATGTTTATAATTGATGTAGTAGTTTCCCACGAATATGAGTTTGAGGATTCAGTTGAAACTCTAATAAATAACAGCGGAGAATGTAAACCAAATTTAGATTATGGACGTCGTCATCGTAATCGTCATCTTCATCGTGATGAAAAAAGTAATAATAACTTAGTAAAGACATCTATCTTTATAGTTTTTGGAGTATTTATTCATAATTTCCCAGAAGGAATGGCAACCTTTATAGGTGCTTTAACAGATGTTCACCTTGGAATTTTATTAGCTGTAGCTATAGCTTTACATAATATACCCGAAGGAATTGCTGTAGCGGTGCCAATTTATGCCTGTACATTAAATAAAAAAAAGGCTTTCAAATGGTCTTTTATCTCAGGGATGAGTGAACCTTTAGGGGCTATATTAACATGGTTAATCCTTTTTCCCTTTATTAATGATTTTGTGTTAAACGCTTTGTTAGGAGCAGTTGGAGGAATAATGGTTTATATTTCATTAGATGAATTATTACCTATGTCCCGTTCATTAGCTAAAGAACATTACTCAATAATAGGAATTATTACTGGGATGTTTATCATGGCTGTTAGTCTGGCAATTTTATGAACTATCTATAAGCTAGGTGAAATGCTAATCAAATATTCTTTTTGCATTATTATAAAAATTTCTCTATAAAACTTTAGTCCCAAAGAATATGAAAAAGAAATGAGAAAAAATGGTTAATTATTCCGGTTTTCTCAAAAGCGAGCTGAGTTCAGTTTTCAGTAAATCGCGTATAGCAACACGAATTACTTCTGAACGGTTGGGATAAAGGTTCATGTTAACTAGTTCTTCTATTCCACTTAGATATGCTTCGGGAATATGACATGTTATTAATTTCATTTTTTTTTATAAAACCCCTTTTAATATTCAAAACTTATTGTTTTTGTTATACTTTACAAAATTTGACAATATAATATATCAGTATAATACGACCATAATACATC
>CAYNEU010000584.1:0-2770 GCA_964396275.1 uncultured archaeon
AGGTTTATCTACTTTCTTCTCTTGGAGTTTCCAATCTAATAATGGTAATATATCCATTTTTACTTCCTCATAATCATCAAATACCATCTCTTGCTGTTTTCCAATAAAAAGTTGCAGTTCAAATTGATCAAAAGCTCTCATTCGAAGAACACCTTGTCGTGGAGAGATCTCATTGCGATATGCTTTTCCAAATTGGTAAATTTTAATTGGATATTGTCTTCTTGCATCTTGATCTAAACGGTTAAATAATAAATAAGTTGTTGTAGCTGTTTCTGGCCGTAAATAAGCAGTTACATTATTACCGACTTGTGTTTTTAACATTAAATTATATTCTTCTATTTTAGAAAAAGCAGTATCACATTTTGGACAAGATAAATTATTTTCCAGGATTAACTTCTCCATCTCCTGGAATGATATTCCTTCTATCATTAGATCTGGAAGCTGTTCTTGAATGAATCTATCAGCTCTATAAAGTGCACTACATTTATCGCATTTGATTACAGGATCAATAAAACGTTCCAAATGCCCAGATGCTATCCATACGATTTCAGGCATAATCGTTGGACATTCAACTTCTCCGAATCCGAAATAACGTAATTCACGCCTAAATAGATTTAATATATTATTTTTTAGAGCCATTCCAGCTGGGCCATAAGAATAAAAACCAGCTAGACCACCATAGATTTCTGGTGATGGTCCCCAAATAAATCCTCGACGTTTGATTAATGAATTAAACGTTTCTATGTTATCCTCAATTTTCATATAGTTTTAAAAAGTGTATTATACTATTTGTATTTTAAGATATTACCTATAAATTAAAATAAATTTTTATAATAGGAATATAATAATAATATCATAATTAAAAAAAAATGTGTTAGAAATGTTATTTCAAGCGAATTTCCAATATTTCGGTTTCTGGGACGCTCTCGAGTTTGGTTTCTATTTTGTTATTGTTGGCTATTTTTTCCTCTTATTTTTCTACTTCCTATTTATGCGATATAGAACCTCAAGGAAGTTGTATTGGTTATTTTTTAGCTTGTTTTTCCTATGTTTTGGTATTGCTCGTGTATTTTTCATTGTATATTATTTTTTCGGACCAGAACTATATCTAGGAACAAATGCTACTGAAGTCGTTGAATTTTTAATGCTAAATTATCGCTTTGCTACATTCTTTACTTGGATGGGAGTAGCTTGTGCTGTTGGAGTTTTAGGTATTCTCTTATTCCCTCCTGAAATTAAAGAGGAAAAAGAAGTGAAACAATCATTAACCAATTGGTTTAAAAATAGAAAAAATCTCGAACTGCTTCTTCGGATAGGATTATTTGCTCTTCCAGTTATTATAGGAATTCTCGCTTTAACCTTATCAGATGGATTATTTATGGATCCTGATTTCGTTGACGATTATGGCATTAGTGTTGATTTAATCACGATAAAATTTGGATCATGGGCATATCCTCTAGGTAGATTTCTGTTTAATTTTATTTTTATGCCCTTGTTCCTTGTTTTGATCCCTTTTGTCTTTCTTTATCTAGCTTGGAAAACGTTTGGAGTATTAAGAAAATCATATGCTTTAAATGCTATTGGGTTTCTTCTTTATTTTGTTGGAGGGAGAATAATGCAAGGAGCATTAGATGTAGCTACATTACCCCATTTAAGAGCTGTAATGCCCCCATTACTAATATTACTAGCACTTCTTATTTTAGTAATTGCAAATAATTACGAACAACTTAAATAAAAAAGTTTTACTTCTAATTCTTTTAATTATTTTAATCATTTTTTATTCAAAACCAATTCTTAGGATGAGTAGGAACAATTAAAAACCAACATTTAATTACCTATTGAAAAAAAGATTAAAAATTTAAAACTGAATCTCTTTAAATTTAATATATTTGAAATATATAATATAGAAATTAATTAAAAATTCAAGATATTATCCATGTCTGTCCACGGAAATCAATATTTATTACCATTTTTTATTAGAAAAGATTCTCTTCCCCTTTCAATTCAAGGAAATGACGAATTAGCTGTCGCATTTTATTTATTATCAAAAGATTTAAGAAAAAATGAAAAGATTATTTCCTTTTCTAAGCTTCTTTGGCCTATATTAAGCATTCAAGGAGTAATTAGCACTCACATAATGCTAGATGGATTGAATTTGTTTAATGAAAGCGGACGGTTTTCTAATCCTCCTCGACAACCTTTAATAGGCCATATCCTAAGAAATATTGAAAATCGAACTAAAATTGAACAATTAAACATATTAATAGACATCCTTTCATATAAAGATAAAGAAGCTGAAGAAATTGGGGAAGGGGAAGAGTCAGAATTTCACACTCTTAAAATTAATGGTTTGATTAATCCAGAATTTCTACAATCGCTAATTAAAATTATCCCATTTACTGATTATAAACCAATTGCCGATTATACAGTATTAGATACTAGTATTTCTACTGAAAATGCGTTAGATATTTCGGAAGAATACCGGCAGATTATTAGTACAATGAAAGGAAATGCTATAAGATGGAAAACTCAGATTGAATTAATAGAGAAGGAAGTAAGTAAATGGCTTATAGAGATAAATGTTCAATTAAAAGATATAAATTCACGCTATTCTAGCCAAATGACTAAAACTTCTTCATCAATTGATACATCTCAAGTAGATGAACAAACAAAACTAGAACAAGATAAAATTGATCAATGGGACGTTAATGAGAAGAAAAAGATAATTGAAAGTATGTTTACTTTGTTTAAAACATCTGAAAGATACCTC
>CAYNEU010000585.1:0-4719 GCA_964396275.1 uncultured archaeon
CACAAGAAGATAAAATTGCGGAATTACTTAAATGTACTATGTGCAATACATGTATTCGAGGTTGTCCCGTTTGTTATTGCGTAGATTGTATATTACAGAAAAAGAGAAAAGATAAAAACATTGATAAAGCAACATATCAATTAACACGTATAGCTCATGTTGCTGATAGATGTGTAGAATGCGGAAACTGTGATAATAACTGTCCTCAAAACTTACCATTGTCGCTATATTTCCAATCATTAAATGAAGCTTTTAAGAAAAAATTTAAATATGAGGCGGGTATGTCTCTTGAAGATATTCCATTCCGATCGGGAAAAGCAATTTCCCAGATGGAATTAGAAAAGACATAACAAAATTTTTTTACCTTATTTTTTTATTTTAATAATTAAATCAAGTCAAACGAATGAATTTACTTTATATAGACGCTAAATAGAATGTATAAATAGTTACTTTCTCATAAGTTGTTTATGGAACATGATATTCTAACTTTAGAGGGTGTTAAAATAGATCATGTAATTGAAGACTTCATTGACAAATTTCAGCCAAGTGGTAAATTAATAGTTGCTAATGGTATTATACATATATATATTATGGAAGATTTTTATTTTAGAATTGGTTCCGAAGTTGCTACGACAGTTATATTTGAACAAAAAGAACCTAACCTCTTAGTTGTCCATATAGCAGTAGCGGGCGGACGCGATATGTTAGGGGTTTCCTTAAGATCACAAAAATCGATGCTTAAGAAACTACGAAACTTTTTCGTTAAATTGAATGAATAGACAAAATATATATTCAGTTCTGAGTTGTAAAAGCAATAAGCGATTTCTCAGATGGAAATAAAAAAAACTTAAACCTAATTGTTTTAAATTCTTTATTTTATTATTAATTTTGATTCTTAATACCAATAAAGGTATAAATTTTTGATAAAAAATTTTTAATTTATCCTTATAAGGAGAGAGTTAATTCATATAGTAAATCCATAATAAAATTTTAAATGTCTTTTTATCTTATAATATTACGTCGAAAGACCAAATATAGAGTATTATCATGAATGATGAAAATATCCAAAATGAATTAAAAGAAATTGTAAAAAAACTTGACAGAATCAGAAAGCTTAATGATGATATACGATTTGTACTCATGATTATAGTTTTTATATTGATTTTTTTCGCTTTTATGAGTTTCATTTATTTCTCAGGTCATTTCCCACCAATATAGCGATTAGATTTTGTGAAATTGAACTTATTGAACTGAAAATTAAAGAAATTTAAAATCTGGGTTTGAATCTGTCCAATTTATAAATTTAAATTTGAGAAGGATGTATTCTCATTTTTGAAATTCTTTTGGAATATAAACAGAAAACTTGCAGAGTAATCCTCCTGTAAGAGGTGTTTCAATTGGTTCTACTCTGGTTGGTTGATCGAATATTACATCCCAGTATTTCTTTGTGTATCCTGCACTGCAGTAGCAGAAGTGAGAGAAAAGTTCTTTTTCAGTTCCATTTTTGATCGCTCCTCGTATCCAAGGACAATAACAGCTATAGAAACCTTTCATTCTCTTATCGTTTGCGTGTATATGTTTCTTTGTTTGATAGGGCAGCTTAGCTTCAATAATTTTATCCCCATCTCTTATTCCAGGATTAATTGTTGGGGTATTCTTTACAAATTCAATTACGTCTTCATCAATATATTGTGCAAATTCCAAAGTTTCTTCGTTTTTATGTTTTTGAAGTCGTTCAATTAATTCTTGCTTTTTTAGCTTTAAAAATTCATCAATATCATTTAATTTTAAAAAATCTTCTCTGTCCTTCTTGAGATCCCCAGGACGGCCATGTAAGCATGGTTTTAATAATTCTATTGTTTTTTCTTCACCAATTTTATGTATTAATCTTTTCATTATTTCTTTGGTAAATTCTGGCTTTTTTTCGGGATGAATTCCTAAAGGAGGAATGCTAATATTTTTAAAGATTTCATCTCGTAGTGGTTCTCCATATTGTTCAGCAATTCTTTGATAGAGATTATCCATTGCATTATAAGATTCTGAGATGTCAATAATCTCAACTATGTAATCATAATTTTTTATAAAATTGGCATAATTAATCAAGGCTTTTAAAAAATCTAACACAACATCACTATTGTTTTCGACTAGAATATCAGCATACTTAATAATTTCTCCACTAGGAAATGTATCAATATCAATATTCTCTTTTTCCAAAAATTCATTAAAGTCATTTAATCTAGAGATGTAAATCTCCGCTTTTTCGTGAGAAATCTCATTCTTTAAGAGATAATCTAAGAAAGCTTTTTCCTTCAAAATCTGTTCCCTATTCCGTTTATTGATCTAAAATGATTAATTTAATAAAACTCGTTGGAGATATTAAAAATTCATTATTTTTTAAGCTAATACAATTAAACATCTATATAGTTTGATTAATTCGATATTTCAAAATATTTTGAATTCATATGCATCGAAGATGTGATCATAATCCTAATTTTTTTAAATTTTCTAATTTTACTCTACTTACGACTTAAAGAAAGAATATTGAGAAATTTTAATTTTTTCTAAAGGGTATATCTTGGATTCTTCAGAAAACGTTATTCAACCAATCCCACTTAATAGGGTTAAAGTTGATGATAATTTTTGGGCTCCAAGAATAAGCACTAATCATGAGATAACAATTCCTCATGTATTTAAAAATTGCGAGAAGACTGGACGTATTGCTAATTTTTCTAGAGCTGCAGGATTAATCAATGACGGAAAGAAACCGATCTTTCCTTTTGATGATTCAGATGTTTTTAAAGTCATTGAGGGGGCAGTATATTCACTAATTATAAAACCTGATTCTAAACTCGAAGATTATATTGATAATTTAATTGAAAAAATAGCAGCAGCTCAAGAAGATGATGGATATTTATATACTACACGAACAATAAATCCAGAAAAACCTCATGTATGGGCCGGCAAAAAACGTTGGGAATTAGTTTCAATCTTAAGTCATGAATTATACAATATGGGGCATCTTATAGAAGCAGCAATTGGTTATTTTCAAGCTACAGGTAAACGAAAATTGTTAAAAGTGGCAATAAAAAGTGCAGATTTAATATTTAATGAATTTGGTCCAGGAAAAATAGAGAGAATTCCGGGACATCAAGAAATTGAAATTGCATTAATTCGCCTATTTAGAATTACAAATAGTATAAAATATTTAGATTTAGCAAAATTTTTCTTAGACATTCGTGGTTCTACAAAAGTATTTGATTTTGAAGATTATTTGAGTAAATTTAAAATTTATTTTGAAGATGCAAGATCCCCTGAATATAACCAATCTCATAAAAGAATCATTGAGCAATATGAAGCAGTTGGACATGGTGTTCGAGCGGCTTACATGTACTCAGCAATTACAGATATCATATCTATCTACAATATTTCTGAATACAAAACAGCTATAAATTGTATTTGGGACAATATAGTTTCTAAAAAATTATATATAACTGGGGGGATTGGTGCTCGTTCAGAAGGAGAAAGCTTTGGAAATGATTATGAATTGCCTAATTTCGAAGCTTATACTGAAACGTGTGCTGCTATTGCCAATATATTTTGGAATTTCCGTCTTTTTTTATTGTATGGTGATGCTAAATATATTGATATTTTGGAACGTACTTTATATAATGGGTTACTTTCGGGAATTTCATTAGACGGAAAAAGATTCTTCTACACCAACCCTCTCTCTTCAAAAGGAAATATACGTAGAAGATCTTGGTATAAATGTCCTTGTTGTCCTACTAATATCGTACGTTTTATACCCCAGATTCCGAGTTATATTTATGCGCTAGAAGATGAATGTATTTTTGTTAATCTTTTTATTGGGAGCATTGCTTCTATTGAACTTCAAGAAACTGAGGTTTCATTAATACAAGAAACAAATTACCCATGGGGTGGAGATGTGAAAATTACAGTTTCTCTGACTCAGAAAAAAGAATTTGTTATTGCAATTCGAATTCCTGGCTGGGCACAGAACAAACCAGTTCCAAGTGATTTGTATCATTATTTAACACCGAATAATAAAGAAATAAATTTAAAAATTAATAATGAATTAATTGAATTTCAAATAGAAAATGGATTTGCTAAAATTCAGAGAATTTGGAAAGATAATGACACTATTGAATTAAATTTTCCAATGCCCATTAGAAGAGTACTAAGTAATCCAAAGGTTAAAGAAAATTACGATAAGGTGGCAATTGAACGAGGTCCCATTGTTTATTGTATTGAAAGTGTCGATAATGAAGTTGAATCAATATTTAATATAAAATTAAATGATAATGTATTACTCGAAGAGAAATATCAGAGTGATCTACTTAATGGGATTGTTACTATTACAAGATCTATCCCTAATAATGATAAGAATTTAGAAAAAATACATCTTATCCCTTATTATGCTTGGGCTAATCGTGGTAAAAGTCAAATGGTAGTATGGATACAGCGTGATTCTGTCTATCCAAATTAAATTTTTGATTATATGGTTTCCAATTTTTTATTTCCTCTGCAGAATATCCTAATCTTTTTAGCAGTCTTTTATTAAAGTATTTTAAAATACCATCTTGTATAACCAAAATACTCATAAATGACTGTTCAGTGATTACTCTGAATTTTTCTTCAGATTCTTTTAACTTTTACTCTGCCTTGATATATTTTGCTTTATCATGTCCAATATTGAGAATC
>CAYNEU010000586.1:0-2584 GCA_964396275.1 uncultured archaeon
TTAGGACTCTAACTGTCTCTCATTAAATAGTTTCAATATCATTTTAAACAAAAAAAATTAAAGTAAACAATCAAGAATATAATTATAAAGGTGTCGTAAAAGTATATGTCAAAAGTTTATGTTTGTAGGGAATGTGGGTATGCATTTCCTGATGAACTTTCTCACTTAATTGAAAGCAATCTTCAAGTTTATTGCGAAAGATGTGGATCTCCCTTTATTTTGGAAGGGGTCGTATTCAAACCAGCTCCAACTCCATATATGAGGCAGAAAAAACCATATCACTTATTATCAGAAAAAAAATCATCCAGTTTAGAGAACCTTATACGTTTTTTAAATAAAATATCTTTTATTCCGCTATTTATTTTTACTTTTGTTTCTTTTGGATTAATTGCGGAAATCGCTGTTTTTTGGGATACAGGACTTTTATTTGAACGAATTTCTCAAGGTTTGATGGGTTTATTTCTCTTAATATACGATAGAGTATATATTTCTCGTAAAATAAAGGAGAAAAAATATAACGAGATTTTTCTTGACTCGTTTGCCTGGGGAATCTTAGGCTGCATTTTGTATGGGCTTGGAGTTATAATCCTTATTAAAGGTATCTTTATTATAATTTATGTCATTACAGATTCAAAAAATAAGAACCTTAAAAAATATGATCTAGGTTTACTTGCAAAAAATTCTTTGAATTATTTTTCTGCGAAAGCGGGTTTTTTAATAATTCTATTTGGAATATTTAGAATATATTCAGATGGAATTTATCTCCCTAGGATAGGTGATGAAATATTATATTTACCCATTGATATCAAAATTCCGGTTGTTCTGTTATTTTATTTTGGTTTTCTATTAATTGCTTTATCAGCTCTACTTATTGATAGTAGAACAAAAAATGAAATCAATGAAAAACAAGATTTTAAATTTAGGGATTCGGTAAAATTTTTCTTTCTAGGGATTTTTGGAACAATATTTTATGCTGCAGGAATCTTTGTATTACTGAAAGGCGTGTTGTTATTTTTCTTATTTCTGGGAAGACCAAAAGAAAAAATCCAAAAAGTATCAACAGTCACAAAACCAGTATATTATGCTCCGACACCTCATACCCCTCCAACTCCTATGTATAGAAAAACAGAACCCCCAGAGAGGCTATCCCTTGAAGAGAAAGAAATTGAAATAAAATCCGTAGAAAAACCGATCGAAACTCAAGTCCCAATAATTCCAGTAAAAGAAGAAATTGAACAAGAAAAAATAGAGAAAATTACTATAAAGGAGCTTGAGGAGATCCCGTTAAAAATAGATAAAGAGGAAAGAGAAAAAAGAGAAGAGGAATATGAATTAAAATTACATGAATCTCTTTTACCAGTAAAAGATGAAAAGGATAAGAAGTTGGTAAAAGAATATTTCTCTAAAATCTTTGCTCTTTTATCCAAAGATTTAAGGAAACAGATAATAGCATTAAAAGTCTCGAAAAAAGAAAAGAGGGAGTTGTTAGAAGAACTTGCATTCCTAACAAAAGAGGAACAAGTTAAATATATTGATGCAATTGTAAGCCTTTATAGAGAAATACCTAAAAAATTAATCAATAGAATTCGAAAACTTCCAAATGTTAAACCTAAACACTATGATAAGATTGTAGAACAATTAAAATATATGGATGTTGAAGAACAAATAAAATTTGTTCAATTTTTAGAGGAAAACGCCTAAATATGTCACTTGAAAGAAGAAGAGAACCCAAACGAAGCAAGGAAAAAGAAGATCTACAAGATAGTTCATTTAGGCGCCTTGATTTTAAACCTTTACAAGAAGTAGAGACAAAAGAAGAGCAACAAGAAGAAATTGTTGATGAACTGAACGAAATAGAAAAAGATGTATTGGATATTGCTACCGATATATTAAAATTAAAACGATACGAAACTGAATTTGAAATTGAATCAGAAAGTCAAATCCAAAAGTATCCAATAATAGAAAAATTATACGCCAAATGCATCGCTAAACTCTCATACAGAAAAGGATATAGTAAGGAGGAAATTTTTATTGCTATTCGAAGTTTGGAAGAGAAAAATTGGATTGTAACCAATGAAAGACGTACCAAATTAGAGATTCTTACTAATGAAAAATTGTTAAAAATACTTGATTTCATAAAAGAAAATCCAGGTATTCATGCGAGAGATGGAAAAATCGAAGAAGAATTAGATATCACTAGGACTCCATTTTTAAAACATGTAATGACTCTTGAACGATTTAAACTAATAAGATCCAAGAAAATTGGAAAATCTCTTCATTATTTTCTTAGTGATGTGCCAGAAGATTATGATAAATACAAAATTATCTTTTTGAATCCCTTAATTCCCAAATTATTAGAACAGATATTTAAGGATGAATTATTAACAGTCTCAAAAATGGCTGAAGTTCTTGATATGTATTCAGGAACAATTTTATATCATATAAAAAAATTAAAAGAACTAAATCTTTTAAAATCCACTAAAGATCAGTCAGGTAAGAAAATACATTTAGTTAATATTGAACTCCTTAAATTATATAATGAATTTTTTGATGAACCTGATTTTAGTTCACTCCTAAAGGGACT
>CAYNEU010000587.1:0-8653 GCA_964396275.1 uncultured archaeon
TTTATTGAAATTTAGAGGCCTCATCTTATTTTTAAAATCTAATCCGAATAATACCGTACCCTTGAAGAAAGGTTCATTTACATACGTAAATGTAAATCTTTTTTTTTTAAATGATTTAAGGTAAAAGAAATTTACATTGAAAAGCATTTCTTTTTTATAATCACGATTTCTATCCAAAACAATGAAATAAGATTTTGAAGGAACACTCAATGTGAAACAATTTATAGATAATATTAAATTAGAATGAATACCAACAATTCAATTTTACTAAATTCTAAAAAATCCAATATCAATTTAAAATAAATTAAGATTAGAATAATAAAAAATAAATTAAAAATTAGAATCCGAAAACTTGTTTAATTTTATCATAAACTTCTTTAATTTGCCTAAGTTTAGTCTCATCGCTCTGATTTAGGAAATGTTCGATCCATTGCGAAAGACCTTGATTCTTAATCCACTCAAGGAAGTATTCAACAGATTGACGTTCTTCAGCGGACATTTTTTATTCAACTTTTCTCTTGCGTTTAATTACTTTTTTAATTTTCTTCTATATAAAAATATAAATCATTCTATTTTATATTTTTATAATTCTAAACCAATTAAATAAAGTTAATCAAATTTACAATTAATTTTTATAAGTGAAAAAATAATGTCAATAAGAATAAAAACACCAAATTTAGACGATATTTTTGAGAAATGGAAGCAAAAAGCTGCAAGAACAGATCGAAAGAAGATGGAAAAACAATTTGGAACCAAAGGAGCAGTTTTCTCTTTAGATGCTATAAGTGCCGCAGAATATATTAAGGATACAATGAAAGAGGCAGCAATATATTTTGCTGTTAAAAAATCACTTGGACCTGCTCCAACAGGCAAAGATGAAAACTTAGTTACAGCTCCTAGAGTTGGTAGAGAACAGTATTATTCTTTTAAAGGTGCTGGCAAAATAAATAAGGAGAATTGGAAAGGGAATGAAAAAGTTCCTCATTTTGAATCAATTCAAGCTGTTCCTTGTAAAAATTGTAAAGGGAAAGGATATCTCGAAGATAAATGTAAGACATGTAAAGGAACGGGAAAAATTGAGGAAACTCTTACAATTTTAGTCGGAGAAGAACAAAAAAAAGAAAAAAAACCCTTCTCCTATCCGTGTGGCGCGTGTTATGGAACGGGTAACAGAACAGAACCATGCAAGGAATGTGGAGGTCATAAGAATATGTATAAATATGAAATTCTTCCAGTCCCTTTTCAAACTGTAGTAACTGGAATCCCTATTTTACATAGTAGTGCTCAAACAAGATATGAAAAAGAAATCGGCGAAGACCTTCATAAAATAATTGAAGATGTCGAAGGAATAAAATTCAGTGATTTCAAAGAACTAGAGTCTAAAACAGAAGCATCTTTAGGGTATATGAATAAAAATATCAGTAAGACCATAGGAGCCGCGAAGACTGATTATAGAAAACATGAAAAGGATAAAGATGCCCAAATCACATCCCAAATTTATCTCTTTCCGATGATACAAATGATGGCGACTACCAAGCGAGGAACAAAGTTTGAAATCTATAGTCTTGGTTCAGGAAATAAATTTATGGTTTATTCTAACTTTTAAATTATTATTTTCTCCATTTTTTTTAACTTAAGCTAAATAGGTAGAATCCTTTTTTTTCTAATTTAATTCTTAAATATGAAGATTTAAATATAAAAAAAGATAAATTAAATATAAGTTTAAACTTATATAAGTCCAAACTTATATATTTACATTGAAAGAAAATATGAAAGAAGAAAATGAAGTAGTGAAAAAAAAAGAATTTTTTAAGCATAAGAATTTAATGGGGTATCTTATACCTAATAGTGTATTATCCATTTCAATTTTAAGCATATTTGCAGCTTTAACATGTATATTAACTATAATAATTTCGATACCTATTCCGGCGACTAGTGGATTTATTAATATTGGAGATACTGGAGTAATGTTTACAGGCTTGATATTTGGTCCTTTTATAGGTGGTATTTCAGGAGGTATTGGATCTGCTCTGGCAGATATTTTTTTAGGATATTCAATATATGCTCCAGCAACCTTGGTTATTAAAGGATTAGAAGGTTTCCTAATAGGAATTATTGCAAATCCTAAACAAAATTACATGAAATTTAATTATAGAGATGTTTTAGCAGTTATTGTTGGTGGATTAACCATGGTTTTTGGTTATTTTGTATATGAAATTTTACTGTGGGGTTTTGCAAGTGCTTTATATGAAGTAATTTTAAATGGAATAATACAATTTGGTATTGCCGGAGTGATTTCATTGTTGCTAATATTAGCTATTCGAAAGAACATCATTCAAAATTTTCCTCAAGTCTTTGATAGGATTTTTATAGTAGAACAGATCAAAGAAATTTAGTAAAAATACATCAAAGTAGAGTAATTAGTACATCTAATACATCAAGGACTTTTTTTCCATTTTCAGTGATAAAATATAATACATGTTTTCCTTCTTTTTTTCGAGTTATTAGACCTTTTAATTCTAAATCCTTTAAATGTTGATAGATTCCAGATATTTTTTTATAAGGGCTTATTATTTCATGGATTTTGCTTCCATAAAACCCCTTTTTACCAGATAGAGAGATTTGAGATAAAATTTTCAATTTTGTAATAAGCAGTGAACCTTTTCCAGTAGTCTTTGCTTGGGATGAAATTGCTTCTAAAATATAAGGAGCTTTTAATCCACTTCCGGTGATAAGACAGACTACTTTTTCTTTAAGATCAAAGACTTTCTTTTGCTGTAATGACTGGACAGCAGCTATAGTTAGAGCAGAGGCCGGTTCTGCAAAGATTCCTTCATATCTTATTAATTTATCAATTGATTTTAAGATGCTATCTTCGGGAATTGCTAATACTGTACCTTCACTTTCCCTAATACATTTAATAGCTAAATCTTTATATATAGGATTTTTTACTAATACTCCTAATGCAATAGAATTTTGAATTCCTTGAATTGTTAGAGTACTTCTCTTATCATTAAAGAATTCATTGACTATAGGAGAAGAAGATTCCGACTGTACTCCTACTAACTTTGGAACATTTTTTATGATATCAGCCTTCTGAAGTTCAAAAAATCCTTTCCATAAACTGACTAATAATTCCCCACTTCCCATAGGGATTATAATCCAGCTTGGATTTTCTATCTGTTTAATTATTTCATAAGCAATAGTCTTTTGGGCTTCAAGAGTAAGTGGATTCAAATCGGGAGTGCCTTGGTAGAAATCCTCAATGTTTTTTCGATTCAAAACATCCTCAATAGCATCATCAACAGTCTCGCCTATTACTTCAATTACAGAGTCATAAGCAATCATTTGGGCTTTTTTACCTAAATCAATTAATCTTGGAATGATATTAAAACAACCCATTCCTTCAACAGAAGTATAAGCTGCTAATGAAGCACCTTGATTACCATTTGAAGCACAGATAATTTTTTTATAATCCCAACTACGCGCATGAGAAACTAATAATGCTGCTGCACGATCTTTAAAAGAATTAGTTGGATTTTGAGTTTCGTCTTTAAAAAATAAACCTTTTAATCCTAATTTTTCTCCAAATCTTTTTGAATTTCTACATGGGCTACCTCCTTCCCCTAATGAAACAATAAAATTATCGTCTACCCTAGGAAGTGCAAATTTGTAATCCCAAAATTTATTTATAGCTTCAATTTTAGAGAATTGTTGTCTAAATCCTTCTAAATTTACTTCAAACCATAATAGTCCTTTACATTCAGGACATTTATGTTGAATAGAGGTAAATTCATACTTTTTTTTGCATTCTATACAAGTTAGAGTTAGTGATTTTTTAATAATCAAATAACCTCTAAGACAAATATTAATTTTGATTTATTAATTAATTGGGTTTTTTTATTATTAAGTCCTTTTGACAACCTTTTTTCTTTTGCGAGATAATTTAATAGAGATTAATTTATATGATTTTATGTAAAATTTACGATGAATCGTAAAATTTATATTAATTAAAAAACTAAAAAAAAATAATTCAAATTCTATTTGAAGTGATAATAAATTCTTCTATGGATTATATTCTTTAGTGTTTTAGGGAGTATTGGAGCTATAATTTTAGCTTTTATTTTTCTTAATTTAACTAAAAATATTCAAAAATCATTAGTTACCAGCTTGGTTGCTTATGCTACGGGTACGTTACTAGCCGCAGCATCATTGGGAATGATCCCTACAGCTATATCGAAAGCGGGAGATGCAATACAAATTGTAATGGCATTCTTTTTAGGAGGACTTATATTTTTTTTTATTCTTGAAAAATTAGTCATTTGGCGTCATTGTCACGACGCTGAGTGTGTTGTAACGGGTGAAGCTGCAGGTCCAATTATTATTATAGGTGATGCATTTCATAATTTTGTAGATGGTATTGTAATTGCCGCATCTTTTTTAATTGATTTTACTTTTGGAATTGCTATTAGTCTTTCTGTTATAGCTCATGAAATTCCCCAAGAGATTGGCGATCTAGCAATACTCATTGATAAGAATTATTCAAAAAGAAAAGCTTTTTTATATAATCTTCTTTCTGGAGTTGCAACCATACCTGCTGCAATAATAGGATATTTTCTTTTAGATTTAATTTCCTTGGCAATTCCCTATGTTCTAGCAATTTCAGCAGCGAGTTTTCTTTATATTGCCTTGTCAGATTTAACACCTGAATTGCATCAAAAATTAGGATTAAAACATAGCTTAAGGCAATTGATTTTACTGTTTGCTGGAATATTTACCATGATATTAATATTTATGTTAAAATCCATATTATAACGAAACTGAATTGATAAATAATGTTAATTTGGATTATTTTGTTTAGTATTTTTGGAAGTGTTGGAGCTATACTAGCAGCTTCAGGCTTCATTCTTTTTAAAGAAAATATGCAAAAGAGAATCGTTTCTGCTTTAATTTCATTTGCAACAGGAACATTACTTACTGCTTCATTTTTAGGTTTAATTCCTGAAGCGATCGAGAGTTCACCAGGTGACCCTCATTCAATTATGTATTTTATATTAGGAGGAATTCTATTTTTCTTTTTCTTAGAAAAATTTCTAATTTGGCGGAATTGTCAAAATAATAGTTGTGAAGTTCATAGTAATGCTTCAACATCTATAATTCTTGTAGGAGATGCTTTTCACAATTTTACAGATGGAGTCCTTATTGCAACTGCCTTTATTACAGATTTTAATATCGGTATTGCAGTCGGTATTACAATAATATTTCATGAGATACCTCAAGAGATAGGCGATTTTGGCATACTCCTTCACGGTGGACTGTTTAAAAAAAAGGCATTTATCTATAATTTAATATCTAGCGTATCTACTATACCAGCTGCTATTATTAGCTATTACATTATTGGTATTTTTGCTTTTCTTATACCAATATTTTTAGCAATCTCAGCAGCTAGTTTTATTTACATAGCATTATCGGATTTAACACCAAAATTACATGAAAAGACAGAAACAAAAGAAATCATAAAACAATTAATTTTAGTAATGTTAGGTATTCTCATTATGGGCTTTATATTAATAGTTGGAGGACATGAACATTAACCAATCAATAATGCTGGAGGAGTTTATAAAATGCTAGATTTAGATTGTCTTGTTATAAAATTTTTATTTAAATCACAGAAATCAATGAAAATTGGCGAAATAAAAAAAGAGTTAAATCTACCACATTCTACTCTTGGTAGTTGTATTAAAAGACTAAAACAACGTAATTTAGTCAATTATGAACCATATTATGAAGTAGATTTAACTAAAAACGGTATTGAATTAGCAAAAGAATTGAACCGACATAGCAGGCTTCTCGAAGTTCTGTTATATAATGAATTAGGACTCCATCCAACTAAAGCTCACAATGAAAGTGAAAAATTTAGCTTACTTTTTTCATGTGAAACAATAAATAAAATCTGTGAAAAATACGGCCATCCCGAGGAATGCCCTTGTGGAGAAAAGATTTTAAATAGTTCAGAGTGTTTTTGTGAAAAATAAATTTACACTAAAATAAAAAATTATTTAGTAATTTCATCAGAAGCATAAGCAGTTAGAATCTTTCCATAAAAATAATGGTGACTGCTCATATTTGATTTACTCGTATGAATAATTTGACATTCATAGCTTAAAATGCAATCTTTTATTGTAGGTACTTTTGTTTTTTTTCCTGGAATGGTTTCCAATCCTGCTTGTTTGAATTTGTTGGTATTTCTACCCGAATAAGAACCAGCAATGTCTACTGCCATATAATTATTTTCTGAGGGGATATTTACAGTGAATTCATTTATTCCCTCTGTTAGTAATTGAAATGTATATCGACTATACGCTACTTGTGCTCTAATAACTGTGTTACTTTCCAATTCTTCAATAGTCTTCCAATCTAAAGCCATAACATTGAGGTTTCCATTTTTATCCATAGAAACCATTAACGCTGTATTTTTCTTAAAATAATCAATATAATCATATGGTCCAATTTCTTGTCGATTAATTGGCATTTTTATCAATTAAATATTTGTATTCGTTTTGTATAAAGTTTAATCATCATAATCTTCTTCATCATCATCTTCTTCATCATCATCATCGTCATCATCATCATCTTCTTCAGCATCTTCAATGATTTCATACTCTTCAGCATCACGATAACATTTTTTACAATACGGTTTTCCCCCTACATAAATTGCGTTTTTTTGGAGTATTTCCTTTTCGCAATTTTTACAATAAACAATATCATCATCATCGTCATATTTACCTATAATCAACACCTCCATATTTAATATAAGGAACTTTATATAGATAACTAAATAATTTGAACTTTTTATTTGAGTTCATTTTCTTTAAAGCCAATTTTATTTAAAAATATTAAAGAATAGGAAAAAAAAAATTTAAGTTTTTTTTGATTTATGATTTAAAGAATATATGAATGAGCTTCTTTTAGCCTTTTTTCCGCACCTTTAACGATATCATCAATAATCTCTTGAACAGATTCAATCGAATTAATCATACCTATACTTTGACCTAAAAGAACTGCTCCGTCATTAATGTTACCATCATAAGTTATTTCATAAAATTTCTGATCTTCTAATGCCATTGCAGGAGTTATCTGTGCTTCCATTGCTAACTTTTCTTCCTTACTTGAAACAACTCCATGATGTAAAGAATAATTGTTTTTCCAAAGTCGTATTGGGCCTAATACGCCTGTTACATATATTGTATCAGTTGATTTCGCAGATGGCACAATGTTTTTATAATTCTCATGAAATTCACTCTCTTTTGACGCGATAAATCTTGACCCCATAGCAATTGCTCCTGCCCCCATTGTTAATGCTGAAGCTAATCCTTCTCCACTTGCAAATCCTCCACATGCTACAAACGGTAGATCTGGATATTCTCGCTTAACTTGTTGAAGAAGCACCAATGTGCTAATTTTCTCGTAAGACTGATGACCTCCACCTTCGTATCCTGTCAATACAACCCCATCAACTCCCGCATCAATACACTTTCCAGCTAGCCATAATGCTGGAGCAACATGAAAATGTTTAATATTAGAACCGCTTTCTCTTAATCTTTGAAATGATTTTGTTTTTGGTAATTGTCTAGCTGACCCTGCACTTGTTACTGCGTAAATACATTGTTCTTTTAGTTTCGGATTATCCATAATAAATCTTGAAATCCCACGACAGAGTCCTGGAGCATCTAGTTGTAATCGTGATGTTCTTATATTAAAACCAAATGGTTTATCAGTATGTTCGATAACAAACTCCATATTTTTCTTCATTTCTTCTAAACTATTCTTCCCAAATAGATTGGTATGACTTAAAACTCCCAATCCACCTGCTTCGGAAACAGCAACGGTTAATTCTTTAGTGTAAAATGGACCCATAGGTGCTGCTATAATTGGATGCTTAATTCCGAACATTTCAGTTATATTTGTTTTTAGTACCATTTTCTTATACCCCTATGCACATAATTTATATTTAAAATATTATTAATTGGAGAAAATATAGGGATTATAAAAAGTTTATAACCATTTATATAGAATTCAAAGAATTGTATAGTTATCAAAGCAAGATTATTATAATTCTAGAAAAAAATAATTAAGACGTATTCAATGATTGCGTTAGACCCTAATAACCAAGATAAAATGATTCAAATTATTATAGATATTCTTGGTATTAATGTTAAAGACTCTCCTTTATTAGAATTCCTGTTAGAGCGTCATTCATTAATAGATTATGCTCAAAAAGCGTTAGAAAATGCAGATTTCTTCGGTGCTGCGAATATTTTTAAAAAAATAGCAGAAAAATGCATTGAAATAGGAGATGATAGAGTATGTAAGGAATTTTATGAAAAATCGAAAAAATTAATGCAAATCACATCCTCACAAAATATATAAGTTTAATTGTTCTTTCTGGTTTTCGCATATTTTAAGGAAAAATATTTTATAAAATCTAACTAATAAAAATCAACTTTATTTGCTTGATGATAATCCTAAAATAATTTAGAATTTATAAAGGAAGCTTGTTAAATATAAATTTAAATATATGTATCCTATTTAGTTTTTAAGTATTAAATAAATTATAAGTAGATTTTAAAAAAAATATTATTCCTTATAAAAT
>CAYNEU010000588.1:0-6741 GCA_964396275.1 uncultured archaeon
ATTATAACTCAATCTCCTCTAAATAAGCCCCAAACACCAATAATGTTAGAATTTTTTAGGCAATCTGATATATATCATCAAGGAAATATGACTGATGATGAATTTTACCAACTTGCATGTGATCTGCTCCAAGTTTGCATGCTAGATCAATTTGAATTTTTTAAAGCATTTAATAGTATAATATCTGATATTAATTTGGATGTAATTGACATCATCAAGAAAATAAAAGATAGAGATAAGTTTAAACTAATTGCGCTATCTAATGTAAATTCCAGCCATTGGGATTTTATATTAAAAAAGAATTGGGATTTTTTAGATTATTTTGATGAATTAATTCTTTCACATGAAATTCATTTGATTAAACCTGATCCTGAAATATTTAAATATGCTATTCAAAAGGCTGCTTGTAAACCAGAACAAATTATTTTCATAGATGATGGATTAAATAATATCCGTTCAGCAAAACAACTAGGTATTGTTGGTATAAAATATACAAACTTAGATGCACTTATTGAAGAATTAAAGAAGTTAAAAATTATTTAGAATAGGAAAAAATATTGATGTTCTTAAACACTAATATCTTCTAAGCAAGCTCTTGCTATTTTTTCAAACGCCAATTCTACATTTTGTCCCGTTTTTGCTGATGTTTCCAAATAGTCACAGTTTAGTCTTTTAGCGGTATCTTCAGCTTCAGTTCTATCAACTTCTCTCTCTAAATCTGCCTTATTTCCTAAAAGAATCATAGGAATAGTTTTTTTGACCGTTTTTTTAATTGAGCTAATCCACCCCGGAATTTTTAAGAGAGTTTGACTAGAAGCTAAATCAAAAACACCTAATGCTGCGTTACTCCCTTTAAAATATATAGTTCTTAACTTATGAAATTGAGGCTGACCCCCAATATCCCATAAAAGCAGACGCACTGATTTTCCTTCAAGTTCCACATCTTTAATTAAAAAATTGCTTCCAATTGTCTTTTTTAAGTCATCGCTGAAGTATTCTTTTATGTAGCGTAACAATAGGGAAGTTTTACCTACCCCACCTGGCCCAAAAAGCGTGATTTTGAATTTATACGAAGTTTCTGGACTCATCTTCAATTTCCTCGTATGAAATAAATTTTTAGTATACTTTTTTAAAAGTCAATATTGTAATTTTAATATGATTTGAATTAACTAAAACTAATTATAATAATAATTAATTCATTGCTTATTATTTCATATTATCTTTTAAAGATATTTATATCTTTATAATATAGCTTTATTATTTTTTAAGTTCCTCTAAACTAGACTACTTTCATGATTTTTTCTTTTTTTTCCCCAAATTCCCAACTTTACCCATAAGCCATTCAGGTGAGCCGACACCATCGAAATATTTCAACCAAATATACATAAGTAGACCTAGAAAGCCACAATACCCAACCCAAACACCAATTAAAAGGATGATTGAAAATTGGCCAATATATAAAGGGAGAAATGCATACTGAATTAGGAAGAGAGAGAGACTAGTTTTTCCGTAAAATAGAACTAACTTTATGACATCGTTCATTTTCTTTTTTATATCGATAATATAAAAGCATATTGCAATAAGTAAAAAAGCAACACCTAGATTGTAGAACATATTTTGAGCCGTGCATCTAACCATAAAAATTGGCATTCCGTCAAAGTGAGCATAATTTTGCTGATTAGCGATACCCAATAATTCAATATGTAAATATTCTGATTTTACAATAATTCCTGGAGATGGCTGAGTTCCAGGAACTACTCTTGACAACCCAATTTCCCAGATGTTGAAATCAATCCCCCTTGGAACAATTAAGAATATTCCCAATAATACAAATACAATACCATAAATAGAGAATATTCGAAATAACTTATAATAGGCTTCTTTAGTCCCTTTTATCATTGCCTCATATAGAAACTCACCAAATATTGTAGACATGAAACACACTGCTAAATATGGAAAAATTGGTACTTGAGGAAGAGGAGAGGTTATAATAAAATGAACTATAGTTATCAGTAGGTTTCCTGTTTCTTTACCCTCATATAGAACATCTCGAATCCAAGGAGAGAAGTAGATAATTAAAAGACCAATTACTGCTCTCCATTTTTTGTTAAATTTTATTGCATAATAAGAGAAAATCTGAGAGAATCCAATAAACATGAGTATATTCCAGCCCCATAAATTTGCAGGGAAAGGAACTGCCTCACCTTCTGTTAATAAAGAAACTGGATTGAATAGCACTCCGATAACAATAATTACGACGCCTCTTGTCAAAATTCCATTACGAATTGCTTTTTCTGACATCTTGCCTTTTTTTCTTTTATAACTGAAAACGACACTAAGTGCTGAAAGAAATACAAACAAAGAAGGCCCAAGAACATCTAAAAATGCAAAAACAAGTCCATATACATATTTCCAATCTTGATCAAGCCAACTGAGACCTACATGAGCTAAAATTATCCACACTATTGCAAATCCTTTGACGTAGTCTATTGAAGCAATACGTCTCGATGTATCATTTTTGATATCATTATTGAATTCTTCCGCAATTGTTGTTGACATTCTTGATCCCACTCAATTTATCGAATAAATAAGGAAAACGATAATTTCCTAAGTAATATTTTGGTATAATTATTATTGAACATTTATACTATTTAAAATCTTTTTGTTATCGTTATATTTAATACACTATAAGCATTAGAAGATATTTTTTTGAGAAAAAGCTGTATGAATATACTATAAATTATCTCTACCTTGATTTACATAATATACAATTAAGCAGTAGTATAATAGCATTAATAATATTAGTCCTCCAGCATTAAACGGGAAAAATTGATAAGTTAAATAATAAATCCCCCAAAATATGACAATTAATATCGCTATAAGATAATGAAGATATTTAACCAATCTAAAGTAATTGAAATTTTTGTTTATGAGTAAAAAAAAAATTAGAAATGGTGTCAAAACAACAAGATGATGAGGCCAAGAATCAAAATAGACTATTAACATTACTAAAATTCCTAATAAATATCCATTGATCAAATTTTTTGGCTGATTTAAGTTTTGAATGTATAAGAAATATATTGGAATTAAGATGATTAAGGTTATAACTATAAATACAAGAAATCCATTGATATTGAATTTAATCAATTCCATGAAGATTAAGACTATTCTTGTTAGGCTGAATGATGGATTAATTTCTATACCCCCTCCTGTAGTATATGTATATTCTCCAGTAAGATTAACAGCAATAAAATCTTTCAACATTTGAGGATAAATAAAAAAATAAATCGACGAGATTAAAATTAAAATAGTAGGTCCTAGCAACCGTATCACCGTTTTTTTAGCCCTAAAGATTATTTTTTTAGTTTCTTTATTATAGTTTAGGACTATTAAAAAGGGTATAATCAAAATGAGAGTTGGCCTTATTGATAAACCTAATCCTACTAAGAATCCTCCTATTAGATCATTTTTAATACCTCCTTTCAAAAAATATAATAGAGAGGAGAGAATAAAAAACAAAACTATAAGGTTAATTTGGCCTAAGAAATAATTCATAAATTGCGGTAACATTATAAAGAAAATAGCGTATTGATGAAGAATAGACTCATTCTCAATTTTATTAAAGGTATCCTTAAAATTATTTAATTTAAAGTAAAAATTTGAATCATTACTTACGTTCTTGTAAATTTGAATGATTCTATACATTAAATAAATTATTAAGATGTTAAGAGAGAAATTGAAGATTTGAAAAACAAAATAACCCAATTCTAGTCCTAAAATTGAAAAAGGAGTAAAAAAGTAGGCAGAAAGGGGTAAATATCTAAATGGAAATGGGGAAAGCGAAGAGTTATACAAATTAGGTAAATCTTCTAAAACATTCAGCCCCGCATAATAAAATGACAAATAGTCATTTTCATTAATACTCATTAAAGGACTATCTAAAAAATAAAAGAATATGAATGTTAGGATTAAATAGAAACCATTGACAATACAAGCTATTAAAAAGAATAATCGAGTTTTATGCATTAGAAATCTTATCTTCTCTATTCAATAAGCAATTTGAAAGATTTATTCATCCTTACTCAATTTTTTCATGAAGTCTTCCATTTTTTTAACTTTTTCTCGTTTTTTAATTTTTGTATACATCTTTTTAGTGGTTTTTTTGACAGCTTGTCCTGATTTTTCTCCGATCCGACCAAGCATCACTATTAAATATTCAGGAGAGCCTATTCCTTTAGCATATTCCATCCAAATATACATAAAAATTCCTAAAAACCCTATATATGACAGACTGATAGATAGAAATTGTGGTATATTTAACTGCTGAGAAAATAGTGGCATGAATAAAAAATGTATCAGAAAAAGACTTAGGGAGACTTTGCCGTAATATCTCAACATATTGGTGAAATCATTCTCTCTCTTTTTAATATCAATAAGATAAAAGAATAATGCAATAATAGTTAAAGCAGCTCCTTGATTATAAAACATATTAGCACTTGTCCCTCTTATCAGAAATAAAGGCATTCCTGGAATCTTAAAATAAATTTGATTTTGGGCAATCAATAATAATTCTAAATGGGGATATTCAGATAATCCTCCAGTCATAGTAAATTGTGTTTGTAATTTAAAACCAAAAGATGGAAGGGGTGCAAATATCCCAATAATAATAAAGATAATACCCCAGACTAAAAATATACGGAAAAGTCCTATATAAGCATCATTTGTTCCTTTATTCATTGCTTCAAAAATGTATTCACCAAATATGGTAGAAATGAAACAAATAGAAACCCAAGGTAAAAGTGTAAGATGAGGGGTTGGAGAGGTCACTATATAATGGAAAAAAGTTAATATAAGATTTCCCTCTTCCATTCCCTTATAAAGAATAGCTCTTAAAGCAGGAGAAAAAACTATTATTATTAAACCAATTATTATCCGCCATTTTTTCTTAATTTTTAAAATATAAAAAGAAAAGATCTGAGAGAATCCAATAAAAGTTATAATATTCCAACCAAAAATAACCAAAATAACTTTACCATCTACAATCGCAACTAAATTCGTAAGCATACCTATCACAATCATTACAATTCCTCGAGTAAAAATACGATTTCGGATAATTTTTGGGTGAACAATTCCTTCTTTTCGTTTAATACTAAATATAACACTTAGTGCTGAAAGGAATACGAACAATGATGGTCCAAGTATATCTAATAAAGCATATAAGAGACCATAGACGTATCTCGAGCTAGGATCAAGCCAGTATTGAGCGGTATGAGCTAAAATAACAAAAACAATCGCAAAGCCCTTAAGAAAATCTATGGATTGAATTCGCCTAGGTGAGGCATAATCTCTTATATCCTCTAAAGGAATTTCTTGCATTAAGTAATTGAAAAGAGGAGGTGATTCAGTTTCGATTTCTGATATAGGTGGGGAAGACATTTTATCTCAAATTATTAGTGATTAGTTTGTTTTTGAAATCTAAAATAAGTTAATATTTTCAAAATTTATTTTAATATTATTCTTTTTGAATTTTTATAATTTTTTAATTTTAATGGAAAAAATAACATGATTTGTAATGGAACTTAAGAAATATATAAATACTCTGATAATAGGTTTAATTGGTTCAATATTATTAATAATATCTGAATTTTTTTCATGGTTTTCTAATTATAACTTACTAGAGATTTATATAATCACCACTTCCGTAGAGCTAGCAGATTCATTTTTATTCTTATTTCCATTATTAAGTGGTATCACTTGTTTAATCGCAAGCTTTTTAGTTATTTATCGAATAGAGTTAAAAGTAAAATCTGTTATATTATCTTTTGTCGGTTTAGGCTTTATGTTTATATTTTTTATTGATTATATTTCCAAGGAATTTGAATACGTCTCTAATTCTGGGATTGGATTCTATTTAGGAGTTGCAGGATTTCTTTTAGTTCTTTTTAATATAATTAATGTACTAATAACATTACAAAAACAGACAGAAGGTAGTTAACTATTTCTAGAAAACTAAATAATAATAAGGATGATTCTAAGGACCAAGATGCCGAATCAAGTTATTATTATGCTCTAGGTCATGAAATTCGAAGAAGAATAATAAAAATCATTGGGGATAATGAATATACAACTTTTACTTACCTTAAAAAAGAACTTAATGTAAGTACGGGAACTATATATCATCATTTAGACACTTTAACAGGACTAGTGGAGCAAAAACAAGATAAAAAATATTATTTGAAAGAATTAGGAATATATGCATACAAATCTTTAAAAAATAACATAGATACAATTAAATCACCTGATTTTACTCATAGGGAGTTTAAATCTCCTATTTTACGCAAATTGACTTGGATTTCATCAAAAAGATTTATCCAGTTTGAAAAGAAAGATAAAAAATTCACTATCATAATTTCTTTGGGGATCCTAACTATAGGCACAATTTTATGTGGATTAAATGGCTTTTATTCATTCTTTTTTTTTTTAATAGAGGGTAAGTATTATAATTTAGATTTATTTTTACGTTTTTTAGTTAATCTTAGCTTTATACTAAACCTCATTATATTTTTTATTATAATAGAAGGAATAACTCGACTATTTTACAAAAATAATCAAAACACATTGAACTTCTTAATTTCTTTCGCATTTATTCAATTTCCAATGATATTTTATCTTATAGTACATTTGATTTTCAAATGGTCTGATCTACTAAACATTAGTATATTTAATTTATTTGATAAAATT
>CAYNEU010000589.1:0-3051 GCA_964396275.1 uncultured archaeon
CCATTCTCGAGCAGAGTTTTCCTCAAATAACTTCCCATGAAAGGTTTTTTTATTTGAGTCATTATTTAGGATTTTTTTATTCACAATCTTCGGCTTGCTGGAGATTAATTTTTGTGAAAGCTTCTTCTTGGAGATTACGTGGCTCTGATTTTACAGATCGATTTACTTGATGTAAATGCTTCATCGCATCATTTTTTCCTTCTTTAATATTTTCAATTAGTTCCTCTTTGCTGAAACCACCAGAAATCACTAGAGCTGTCTGAAAGGTGTGATCAGGTTCTAAAGTCATAAATTCAATCTGTAATGCCGATAAAATTTCTCCTCGTCCTTTATATAAAGTATTAGAAAGATTCATTTTACTTTGATCGATTTTAAAATCTTTTGTTAAACATGATTCGTAGTTAGTTGATTTAGAAATGGGAGATATTCCACCATATAAACCAGTATCATCATATTGATAAATTATATCATTTTCTTCATCGTAACCAGACAGATCATTGTCATATCCTTCAAGTCCATTTATATCAAAATCAAAAACAAAGTACATCGAAAAATCTTTCAAAGCGAAATCGGAAATATTTTTCATGGTAAAGAAAGTACTAATATAAGGTACTTTAGGAGGATTGAAAATGTCTTTGTATACACGTACAAATTGCTTTTTCACTAATGGTATTGGTTGAATTTTCTTTTCTTGAACCAGTTTCTTAAGATACTCTGTTATATTGAAATCTAAAGTAATCCTACTTAATGCTGTTCCAGCTCTAGTATTTACCATATTGTATATTGGAGTGGGCTCAATATTTTTTAGAATAATTGGAATTGAACCAATTTTTTCCCCTTCTAGTGTAAAACTGAACCAAGGACCTGTCAATTCTTGTTCACTTAGATAAATAAGATATTTTCCCTTGTATGTAAGCTCTTTAATTGAAAATCCCATGACATATCCACGAGTATTTCAAGTAGCGAGAACATCATGCCAAATAATTTTAAGAACTATTTTTATTAAACCTCCTTCAGTTTTTTTTTAATTTAATTATATACTTGAATTAGTATACCAATTATTTAAAAAATTTAGAACTCATAAAAAAGTTTGTAATGAAAAGATTAGAGTGTCTCTACTATTCTATATGCGATATATAAAAATGCATCATTAACATTCTCGCCTGTCATAGCTGATGTAAGTATATAATGGAAATCGAATTGTTTAGCAATAGATTTTATATCTTCCTCACTTATAATAATATCATCTGCTAAATCGGATTTATTTCCAACTATTATTATTGGAATTTTTCGTTTAACTGATTTATTAATATCATTAAACCATTTTTCAATGCTCTTTAAATTACCAGGACGAGTTCTATCTATTACTATGAAAGCAGCGTTAGCACCATTATAGAATTTAGCTCTATAGGGAGCCATATGCTGTACTTGACCCCCAATATCCCAAATAATAAAGTTCATTTTAGTATTTTCACTTAGATTCACTATTTTTTTACTTATTTGTACATCAATTGTACTAATATAATCTTCTTCAAAATTGTTTTCAACAAATCTTCTTATTAGAGATGTTTTTCCAACAGAATGATCCCCAGTTAGAATAACTTTATTAGAATATTCTCCCGCTAAATTTGGAAGTTGACCTCCTCGAGTTTTTGATAATGCTTTTATTATTTCCGGGATTTTTGGTGAAATATCTATATTTCCATCAAGAATTAATTCGACTTTAGCTGCGATATGTTCTGAATATACTTTTAATTCTATATCTGTGGTTGATTGTGCTGCTACAGTAGTCAGAATTGATCTAGGACCCATCGAACTAAACACAAATTTCTTATCTCCTGTTGAAGTCATATTAAAAAAACTTTCAGTCTTCCCAAATTCAGCCTTAATCCTGTCTATATATGAATCAAGCATAGCAGAAAGTGCTCCAATTATCTCATCTGAATCTTCTTCATTTTCCTGTCTTGATTCTGAAGCTATAATGAAACCATTTCTATCACAAATAACTACACCTTTTATACCCTCGACTTCATTAAAATAGTTTCTTAATATTTCTTCTAATAGATTAGTATTTGGAAGCCTCTCCATAAGTATTTCATCATCTCATTAAGGTTATTAAAAATATAATATCTCTAAATAATAAATATATGTATTTAGATAATACTATAATCATATTTCCGAAGATATCACCATACCATATTATTTTTTATATCAATTTTTATCATCTTCTATTCATGATAGAAACTTCATCCGATCCAGATATGTTGAGATATGAGGAAAATATTACCAAAATCTTAGATAAAGCAGTGAAACTCTTTAGAAGAACTAATCTTGAAGAACTCGCTGACAAATGGGACAAGATTTTAAAAACTTACGATTCAAAAAAAAGGACTCATTAAAACAATTACGCATAATCTAGCTATTCAAGGATTCCATATAATTCAAAATATGCTTTTGTGTAATATCTGAAATTTGATATAAATCAAAAATCAACAAATCAATTTTTCTCTGGAGATATTTAATTTCACTTTTTTCCTCTAAGATTATTTTTACTAATTCCTTAATTTTTTTAGCATTTTCTTTTTCCTCTTTAGACAGGGGGATTTTAATAGGAAGATCTTTTATTTTTTCAATTAAAATTCTTGGAAATATTGTTTTATATGTTCCAAATGACTTAATGAAGTAATATGATAATAAGGTGGAATTAATAATTCCTAACAGGTAAAGTATATTAAATTCAGAAATAGAAGATTTTTGTATTTTTAAATTATAAAATGATTGAGATGTTAACGATAAATTCTCATCATATGTCGCACAAATTGTGTTATTTTGGCTAATTTGTCGAATGATAATCCGATCTTCATAATTAGCAAAATCTTTATAATTTATTCCTACTTTCGTTGTATCAATATATTTATATTGAGATTTATTATAACGCCTAATTGAGTATATGTATAATCTGAAATTACTTTTTATCCTTTTATGGGGTAATGATTTGTAAATAATTTTCTCAATATTGTGCTTATTTAATGGGGAGTTGCATTCGGGGCA
>CAYNEU010000590.1:0-3989 GCA_964396275.1 uncultured archaeon
TTAAACATAGAAAAAGCTCATATATTTGGAGCTTGCATGGGTGGAATGATTGCTCAGGAAATAGCACTCACTTATCCTGACAGAGTTGAAAAGTTAATTCTTGGTTGTACGCATTGTGGAGGGTCTAAACAAGTGCCTCCATCAAATAAAATTTTACGAAAGATGATGAACCCAAGGAAAATGAAACCAGATGATTTTATACCCCTATGTTTTACTGAGGATTTCATCAAAAATAACTGATTTCATAGAGTCATATAGACAACAGATCCTTAAAACTCCGATCTCACCAGATTCTTTTCAACGCCAAATACAAGCAGCAATGGGTTTCAATACAGGCATGAGACTTAGAAAGATTAATGTTCCTACTTTAATACTTCATGGGAAAGAAGATAAGGTTGTTCCACCTGAAAATGCTGAAGTACTTGCAAAAAGAATTCCTAACGCAAAAATGATTATGATAGAGAATGCAGCTCATTATGTCTTTTACCCAGGTCCCAAAACTATAGTTAATAAAATAACTGAGTTTTTAACTGAGAAAATTGAAATAGAAGCTCAATAACTAAATTTCTTTTTTTTTAAGTTCAAAAATAAGGTCATTTCCAAGTGAATCTATTTCCTTCCTAAACTTATTAAGAATGAAAAAATAAAAAATATAAAAAAAAGTTAATTAATATTGTTTCTTACCTAGTAGCTCTCTTGCTACAATCATCTTCATTACTTCTTTTGTTCCTTCTGCAAGTGAAAATGATCTAACAGCTCTCCATGCGGCTTGATCAAGGCATTCTCGTGAATATCCAAAAGCACCTTGCCATTGCATGACATCATTTATAGCGTCACAAGCCCAGTCTGAGCAGAACATCTTCGCTTGAGCTACAATATTACTTGTTTCGAATCTACTTACCTTTCCTTCTTGTTCTAAATCAATAGTCTTTAAAGCTCTATAACCCAAATCCCTTAACATATTCAATTTTGTATAGTGTTCCGCTAATCTAAAATTTATTTCTTGATATTGTGCTAAAGGTTTTCCAAATGATTTTCTTTCTTTAATATAATTAATTCCGTTTTCTAATGATTTCAAGCCTGCGGATGCGCAAATTACAGAAATTAATGCCCTTGCATATTCATATCCTTCATGGAGTATATAGAATCCTTTGTTTTCTTCTCCTAATATATAATGTTTTGGGATTCTTACATTATCTATAGAGAATCCTCCGCATGAAATCCCCTCTCTACCTAAATCGTTTATATAGGTAGGTGTTATTCCTTCAGCTGTTAATGGTAAATAAAAACAAGTCATTCCTCTTGTTCCAAGTTCAGGAGTTTGATGGGCAATTGTAATATGTCCACCACCGTGTTTTACTGCTTCTCTTACTCCACTAATATACATTTTTTCACCGTTTACCACGAATCCATCTCCATCTGGCTTTATAGTTGTCTTAGTGGCTCCTACATCAGAACCAGCATCACTTTCAGTTGTCGCTATTCCAAGAAACCATTCTCCCGATACTGTTTTAGGAAATATTTCTTGTTTTGCTTCTTCTGTTCCATATTTGTTCAGAAGAAATCCCCAAGACGCTGGAACTAAGTAATACACACAAGTTGATCCGGTACAGTCTGCTTTTGCTAATTCCTCTGCGATGACCCCAGCACTCACAGCGCTTAATCCTGGACCTCCATAGTTTTCATCCGCGGTACATGTCATAAGTCCTAATTCAGCCATTCCTTTAACGATATCTCTCGGTATTTCTTTAGTTTCTTCCATTTTAAGTGCAATTGGAGCAATTTTACTCTGAGCAAACTCTCTTACTGATTCTCTAATCATCTCATCTTCTTCAGAAAATTTAATACTCATAATTCTTACCATCTTGATAATAATTAAACTGTATACCTTTTAATTGCTAAAAATTCTTAAGTTTTATTATTTAAATAAAACTTCAAATCATTTGGGAAAAAAATGAGATGCAATATTTAAGGAATGGTAATTTTTTCCTACCTTTCTACTATAGTAAATGCTGTTTTATGTAAATGATTTGCTGCTTCTTCTAGAATTGTGTCTTCCACACGCAATATGAGCATTGGTTCATCTTTTACTAGCGTAGAATAAAAATAATCAATATTAATATCGTTGTCTCCCAAAGTTTTTGGGATCTCATATAAAGCATTTGGATGATCATTTAACCGTACTGCAATGACTTGAGTAGTAGATATGAGAAAATCTTTTTGTTCTAATAGAATAATACATTCCTCTGGTTTATCAACTAAAACTAAAATTAACCCATAATCACTCGTTTTTGCTACAGTTAAGGCTCGGATAAAGATCTTATTATCCATTAGGAGTTTTATGAATTTTGAGAGCTCTCCTGGACGATCTTCTAAAAATACGCTAAGTTGTATCATTTTTACCAAATTTATAATAATGAATTGATGTTAAATTTTAATATTCCCTTTTTTTTAAACTTAGTAAGAAAGTTATAATGAATAAATGATTTTAATTAAAACTGATGCTTAAGGATTTTTACGATAAACACAAAAATTTTTCCTTTAGAACTCTATCAGAGTATTATCTATCTCCTGGAATAAGATGTAAATTTGATTTATTGAAAGAAAATATCAATACTAAAAGAAAATTTTCGCATGGTATTGATCTTGGTTCATCTGGAAATTCGATTCTCTCTTTTTTAGATAATATAGAACACAAATCTTTCTTTGATATTGCAGATCTTCCATTAAATCAATATAAAAACAAAGAATTATGTTATCCTCTGTGTGGAGATCTTAATAACTTACCATATAGAGATGAAGCATTTGATTTTATAAGTGCTCTTGACGTTTTAGAGCATATTGAAAATGATAACTTAGCAGTATCAGAAATAGGCAGGATCTTAAAGAAAAATGGGTTAGTTGTAATTACAGTCCCCCACAGAATGAAATACTATACAACGCAAGATAAAATAATAGGACATTATAGACGGTATGAAATAAAACAAATTATTTCTCTCTTCAATAAATTTAATTTAAGAGACCTAAGAATCTTTGGTGTTTATGGGAGATTAATGATAATTGCAGATATACAGTCTACGAATCCTAAAAAAGTAGAACAGAATCTTATCCAATTAAGAAATAAATACGAATCTAATGTTATATTTCGTAAATTTTGGAATGTTATTGTAAAAATATTATCTAAGTTTATGAAAATAGATGCTAAATATCAATCTAACAAAAGAATTAGGAATATGGGTTTAATTTTTACAAAGAAATGAGTATATTTTTTAGATTCTCTCAAGAAGCTTCCTTTTTCAATTTTTCGAACAGTTTTTTGTATTCCTCGATATATTTCTCATTATTAGTTTCCTCAATCTTTTTAAGGAGCTCGACTGATTTTGTTAAAATTTCAGATTGTTTTTTGATTTTTTTATAAAAAGTTTTCTTTGTATCTTGAGTGTCTGCTGTTTCTAATTTATGTTCATATTCTTTTATAGATGTTTTGATCTCGTTCTGAGATTCCATTACAGATGACGTTAATTTTTTTTTCCTCTCTTCTAATTTAATACAATTTTCACAGACAATTTCTTCACTATTTTCTTGCTTTCTTAATTTTTCTCCTTTTGGCATCATAAAAGGATTTTTACAACGATCACATGCAACCAATTCAAGTACTAATTTATCAGCGTTGGAATCGGGCATATTTAAGAGAGAAGTGAATTTTTATTTATATTAATTTATCTATAATTATAATCTTGACTTAATAATATATTATTTTTCTATTAAGTTCTCACTTTTTAGAAAACTAATAATAGCGTAAGGTATTTCACATTATATGGATGCTGTAGTAGTTATTATTTTATTAACTGCGGGATTTCTTTTCGGAATTTTAAGCTCTATAGCGGGGATAGGTGGTGGTGTGTTTTTTGTGAGCATTATGGTTCTACTATTTCTTATTCCTATAAATATAGCTGTAGATACTTCTGCTTTTATCATATTAATTTCTT
>CAYNEU010000591.1:0-4684 GCA_964396275.1 uncultured archaeon
CTTTTTATATTCCTTGGTTGGAATCAAGACATTTCCCTTCATTGCCTTAATTTCATGTAAAAGGACAGCACGATAAAATTCTCGATCCATTAGCACGTATTTTAACTCAAATCCAAGTTCAAGTAGATGTTCAAGAAATTCGAGGATAATGGGAATCTTAGAGTGCCCCGTTGCCACTTGTTCCAATCCTGCGTAGAGATGAACTCCTCGAGAAAGGAGTGAAAACCCTAAATAATGACGCATTTTCTTCGTTCCTTTCTGCCGATTCGTGCCTTTTATCATTTTATCCTCCCTTTTTCCATAATAAGGATGTTCTGTGAAGTCAATTAAAACGTTTACTTTTTGTGAAATAAGGTTTTGATCTAAGGCTTCTTTTAATTGATCATCCAAGCACTCGCGTAAAATATTGCGAGCCTTTTCTAATCCTATCTTTCTTAAATACTTGTTTACTTCTGTTTGGTGGGGTATCATCCGTCTTTTACGTCCGTCCGTGAAAATCTTCCGTTTTCCCCTTTTTTGGCTTAACAGATGTTCGTTCAATATCTCACTGCTATCATGAATGGATCTACCTATAATTTCAGAAAAGAAGAACACCTTAAGAAAGTCAATATCCGCATATTTCCAATTTTTCGGCTTCTTATACTTCCAGATGCGAGATGTAATTGCATCACAAAACTTTTTAAAAAATGTGAGCATATTATCATTAGAAAGAAGTGATTTAATTCCAACATTCAGAAATGGATTAGGAGATATTTCTTGTACTAGCATACATAAATATTATCACTTCTTTCTTATAAATTTTAAGATAAATTTCCGATGGAATTAAAATATAAGAAATAATTTCTTAAATTGATGAAATGGATGTAAAAATAAGTGAAAATGAATTCAGTCTAAGTGGTTTCTATCATCTAAATCCTTGTGAACTGTTAACTTTTTAAAAAATACATATTTTACTTTCTGAATAAATTTAAATTTAACTTACGTAACTTACCTTTATCCATCTTTATTATTTCACGATCATAAGTTAGTAAACCATTAATTTCATATTCAACATCAGTAATTTGTGTGTAGATTGCAGCACATAATCCATTTTCAATTAAAAGTATAAGTTTTGAAATCATCTTTTTATATCTATTCAAGAGTTTATGCTGATCTTGCAAATTCTTATACACAAATTTTCCTTTAGATTTCCACATATGACCTTCAACCTCAAGTCCCAATCCACCAAATTCTCCTACGACAGCAGCTCTTCCTTCAAGTTTGTTTGGCATTTTAGGATCAGGATAATTATGAATGTCTCGAATATCCCCAACTCCTTTATCAAACCACCCACTAGCATTATTTATAAGGCGTGAAGAATCCAAATTTCGAACTGTATCAACTACTTTTTCTGTATCAAATTGTCCCCATCCTTCATTAAATGGGACCCAAACAATAACGGAAGGCGAGTTATAAAGCAAATTAATCATAGTTTTTAGCATATTATAATAATTTTTCTTGGTATAATCTTTCCTCTTTCCTTTAAATCTCTTTTCACTTATAAGTTTCATTTTAATATGTTTCAATACACTCCAATGTTCTCCATTTGGCATATCTTGCCAAACTAATATGCCCAATTTATCACAATGATAATACCAGCGAGCAGGTTCTATCTTAACATGTTTTCGAATCAAGTTGAATCCAAGTTCTTTGGTAATTTCAATATCATATTTGAGTGCATCATCAGTTGGTGCTGTATATAATCCATCAGGCCAATATCCCTGATCTAGAGTGCCATATTGAAAAAGAGGTTTATTATTTAATTCTATCACTTTAATATCCTTCATATTCCTACCAAGTGCTATTTTTCGCATTCCAAAATAACTCTTTACTTTATCTAGAATTAGATTATTTCTTATGATCTCCACGATAATATCATAAAGATATGGAGAATCTGGACTCCAAAGTTTAGGTGATTGAATTTTAAATAAAATCTCTTTCTCAGTTGTCTCATGATCAGTTATGAGTTGACCTTCTTTCTCAAGAATAATTGTATGGATTACATCATTCTTTTGTGAACCTATGATATTCACTTTAAGGTTTAGAGTTTCATTATCAATATTTGGAATCATTGTCAAACTTTCAAAATAGGTATCTAAGACTGGTTCAAGCCAAACGGTCTGCCAAATGCCTGAAACGGCGGTATAGAATATTATATTTGGCTTTAAAGATTGCTTACCATGTTCTTGATGTCCCTTATCCGTTGAATCCCAAACTGATAAGACTAATTCATTATCTTCTCCTTTTTTCAAATATTTAGAAATTTCGAAATAAAATGGTGTAAATCCCCCTTTATGAACACCAACTAACGATTCATTTATCCAAATTGTTGTTTCCCAATCGACAGCACCAAAGTGTAAGAGAATTTTCTTTTGCTTCCATGAATCAGGTACTGTAAATGTTCGATGATACCATAATTTTTGCTTAGGGTCCAATTTTCTCTTTACTCCAGATAAAGCAGATTCTATAGGATAAGGTACAAGGATCTTCCCTTCAAAGCTATCAATATAATTTTGCTCTTTTGGGCGAATAGCATAATCCCACAGTCCATTCAAATTTAACCATTCTTTCCGTCTAAGTTGCGGTCTTGGATACTTAGGAAGTGGTTTTTCAGGATCTATTTTACTTACCCATCGAGTCATTAACTGACCTTCTACGGGTTTCCATGAAGTATTTTTACTTTCTTTCATATTATTTGAAATCACATTATCTTTTTTTCTTTAGAAAGAACATTCCTGTTTGCTTTTTATAGTTAATATACGGTTCTCCATATCGTATTTCTAAATCTTTTTCTTCTGCTTTACAAAACCAATAAAAAATTGGAAACCATACAATAGAATATAGAAAAAGAAAGGGCGAATTTAAAAGCAACGCAACTGCCCACCAAATAAACACTTCTCCAAGTGCTTGAGGATGTCGAATTTTTTTATATATTCCCCCATACAGAGTATGTTTTTTATCTGGGAAAAGAGCCTCTCTTCCAGCATCTTTAACTCCCTTTAGCATAATATATAAACATGGAATAAGAATAACAAAACTAAGAATAACAGAGATCCAATAATCCCAAATAAAAAATTGAGGAATAGGAATTGGTAGAGGAAAAAACAAATATAGAATAAAATTAACAGCAGTAATTAGTTCAAAAACACTAGCAATAATTCGATAATTTCCACATCTCGCATATGCTTTCTCACCAACTTTTTGTTCTAATTTTGCCGGACCTACACTTTTAATATAGAAAAATGCCATTAGTATAGTTGAGATAATTAGGATTGAAAAATTAATCCATTCTATCATATTATTCACTTAAAACTAGCAATAATATAAAAGTTTTCCATTACTTTCAATTGTTTTTACTTTATCTTCTGCTTCAAGATAAAAAAGATGCCCTAACACTTCACTTAGTGCCATATAAGAATTCATTTCGTCTAAATCTTCTCCAAAATGGATTTGAGATATTCTATAAGCAGTCAAAGGATTATCTTTAATAACTCTTGAAATCTCCGTTAATCTATTTTGATGATGTTCTTTAATTTGTTGAATCCGTTCATGGGGGTTGTAAATTATTTCTTGGTGAGCAGGGAAAATTATTTTTGGATTTAACTTGTCAATTTTATCTAAAGAGGTTAAATAATGCTTTAAAATATTCTTAAAATCGTGATCTTTATATTTTTCTGCCATATCAGTAGGAATTATGAAATTTCCTATGTGAGGTGTAATTCGACTTAAAATATGATCCCCAGAAAAAAGATACTTATTTTCCTTGTCAAAAATGCAAATATGGCCGAAACTATGCCCTGGTGTCCAAATAATTTCTAATCTATCAAATAATATATCTCCATCGTGTACGATAATATCAGGTTTTTGATATTCTAAAAATTTTGGCCAATATGTAAAAAACTGAACAATTCTATTTCCTTGTTCTTCACTGAGTCCATAATTTATCAATTGGTTCGCAGTTACTCTAGCCTCTTGTTCTAATTCAGGTAACTGCTCATCATTAGTTTCCCATTTCAATAGATCATGAGTTATGTCATGCATTAAGATTTTAAGCTCAGGATTTTTCTGTTTGAGTACTTTAACTAAGCCCATATGATCTGTATGAATGTGTGTAATGATGCAGTAGTCAATATCTCGAATTGAAATGTTAATATCTTCAAAAGCAGAGAATAATTTTTTTTTCCAATTACCCATATTTAAACCAGCATCTATAAGGATATTCTTTCCCTGAAGTTTAAATAAATAAACACATACATATTTGACGGGGAAAGGAACGGGTATTTTTATTCGATGTACTCCATTAATTTTAGTTAATTCAAATTTAGAAATAGGCAAAGTTAATGCATCTAATATTCTTATTTTATTAGATAAAATTTTGAGAATTTTAGTACTTTCCGATACTTACATTCAGAAATGATTTGATAAAAAATTTTAAATTTTTAACCTAAATAATTTAATATTCAATTATGTAATTTAATTTAATGCTTTAGAAAACAATGGCAGAATTGATTTACTTAATTAAACTCTCGGAAAAGCATATCAAACCAGCCAATATCGTTACTTGGTCAATAAATAGTGTTATAGAGATTTAATCTTTTAAGAAAAAAAGAAAAAAAAATTAAAATTTAGTTTTTTTCTGGAAAAT
>CAYNEU010000592.1:0-2028 GCA_964396275.1 uncultured archaeon
AGATTCATCTTACGATAATGGAATACCATTATGGATTTATACTACAGATTATATTTATGGTATAGTACCAACTAGCGGTGATAAATGGTTAGAAGTATCTTATACATTCGAAGATCCTGATGAGCCTTTAATGAAAGGAGAGAAAGGTGCAGATTTTACTTATCAATTAATGATGGAAGAGATTTCCAAAGGTGTTACTTTTTATATTGAAGATTTAAAAGTACCTTTACTAAAAGAATTTGCTGGAGGCACTGGAAAATCTGGTTCTGATTTAATTACCGCAGTAATTGAAGAATTAATTAAAAATACTTCAAAATACACGAGCAATACTGATTTTCTAATTAAAAAGAAAGATGAATTAGGTAAGTTAAAAGAGAAAGTATAGAAATATCTTTTTTTTAAATATATAAACCACCGCGTTGTGGATGCTTTTTCGAGAATTCTTTATCAATACGTCTTCCTAATGCATTACCTATATTAGGATCTCGTTCCTTTATTAATTCTTTTAAATAATTACCATGTTCTTGGGAATATTTTTCAATACCAGAAGCAATAATGTTCTGATCTTTCTTTATTGGGACAACCATTCCAAATAAGCGAAACATGTCGTTTGGGGACATTTTTTCCCCTATAGTTTCATCAATATCCTTGTCCAAATTTCTTACAACTGTACCCATGCTCAAAGCAGAATAAGGGCTTAATTGTTTTGATTTTAACCAAAAAGCATTGGGTTTCTTTGTTATAAAAGTGTCAGAATTTCCATTATCATCCCTTGATCCTATTACTCTCCAATCCTTAGGGTCATTATCATATTCCTTTTTCATTTTTTTTACAACTGAACTTATTGGAGTAACTCCGTAATAGTCTTTTTTTTCCTTTTTATCACTCGTCATAATCTCTATTATATTAAGTTAATTTAACTATAAAAATATAACAAAAATACCATATAAACAATAAAATATTTTAAATTGTAAATTATAGATGATATACAAAAGAATTTTGAAAATAGTGAAATGGTATATCAAAAAGATTTTAACAAATTCAAGGAATTCATTAGATTATTCGATAATTCTATAAGAACTAATGATTTTCAACAGTTAAATAAATTATTTCCTTCAATTGAAGAGGTTGAAGAACAATTCTTAAGTGGTTACCATAAACGAAAGAAAGAAGGCACCTTCTATACTAACAAAGAAATCTCAGACTTTATTGTATCTGAAACATTACTTTGTTTAATTAATAAAAAATTCAATAATTATGGTTTGGATTCTAAAAAGATTAATAGTATTAATGAGATTTACGAATATGACACTGAATTTAAACAAAAATTAAGAGTATTGTTATTAAATATTAAAATTTGTGATCCAGCATGTGGTTCGGGTGAGTTCCTATTAAGTTCCGCTGATATCATTTTTAATATAATCAAAAAACTAAATTCAAATCTAAATGTAGTTAATATTAAGAATCAAATACTAAATAACTTATTCGGGTATGATATTAATGAATATGCGATTAAATTATGTATATTGAAACTTCTCAAATGGTATCAAAATAACTTAGATGATAACATAAAAAAATCAATATCAATCTTGAAGTCAAATTTAAAATTACAAAACAGTCTTATAAATTCGAATTTTCCTAAATTTGATATAATTATAGGAAATCCCCCTTATGGGAATATTTTAACTAAAGATGAGAAGGAAATCCTAAAAAAAGAAAACATTTTCTTTAATGATATTTACTGTGCTTTTTTGTTAAAAGCTTTAGAGTGGAGTAATGAAGTTATAGGCTTCTTAGTTCCAAAAAGTTTCCTCCTTCGACAAGGTTATATTAATTTTAGGCAAGATTTTCTTTCTAAAGTAAATATCTTAAAAATCTATGATATTGGTTCCAAGATGTTTAAAACAGCAACAAACGAAGTACAAATAGTTCTATACGAAAATAAAAATGGGTATAATGCTAGAGATTTAGATGTCTATGATTATCCAAAAACTAAGATTGTTGTTTATCCAAATCAAAATATAGATT
>CAYNEU010000593.1:0-1618 GCA_964396275.1 uncultured archaeon
AACGTCCTGTTTGCCAGACGAGAGGAAAAAATCAAGAAAGAGCTTAAATTTAAGAGAACAATTACATTAAACCTTGAACCAGAAAGTACTTTTAAAGGATTATTAATAGAAAGAATGATTAAAACTTATTGTATCAGCAAGAGAGAATGTTCTGAGAAAGAAATTGAGAATTGCGTCTCTCAATTTTTAACTTCCTATTTTAAATTTGGATCTCTTTATGATTTCGATGGTTTTAAAGATTTATTAGTACATAATTTATCCGAGGATATTTATTCGGGATTAACAGAAAAGCTTAAGCTTACTAACACTTTAGATAATGTCAGATACCTTGTTTTAAATTTCATAACGATTTTCAGTAAAGGGATTAAAGTGCGAAGACTAGATGGATTTGCTTGGAAAAAGGATTTAACTCCCTTATTGAAGACCTTTATTATTAAATTTATTAATAATTTATAAAAGAAAAAAAGGATTAAAATAAAGTTTGTTTCATGCTTTTTTAAATAATTCTTTCATTTTTTCCCTAATCACAGGATTTAATTCCTTTCCAACGTAACATTTTATTTCCTTATAAACAAGGGGATTTTTTAAAAGATGTTTATGCATATTTAAAAATCTTATTACTGACCACCGAACAGAATCATCGGGATCATTTAATAATGGTAGTATAAAATTTAGATAGCTTAAATCACCTGCTTCTGCAATTTTTAGTACAGTTCTAGCTCTGGTAATAAAATCAGGATGATATAATTGGGGTACTAAAATATATTTAAGAGTATTGTTTTTAACAAAATCTATAATAAAATTGAATGTATCAACCTTACAATTATGTATTTCATGTGTTTCTTTAATAAATGAATTAAGTACGGGTTCGATCTTCTTTCCAAGTTTTAAAAGACTTTCAAAAGATATAAAAAAGTTCTCTGATAAATCAGACGTATCTAATTTTAGATTATCAATTAATATTTTAATAATTTTGTCGTCAACTTTCGAAATTTCTATAACATCCCAATTTATTTCGTCTTCTTCCTCCCAGATTTTATTATCCCTTAAATAACTCACTAAATCATCTTTAGATTTTTTTTATTTATTATTAAAAAAAAATAGGATTCCCCTTTTAATTGGTTTATTATTAAAATACAAATAATAAAAGGATTATAATAAATATATCTCACAATTTAATAATATGTAAATAAAGAATTAATTCATTAATATATCCGACAATTATCAGAAATTTAAAGAGATATTGTTTATCAAAACTTAACAAATTTTAAAAAATCAAAAAAATCATGCAAAATTAAATCCTATTGGTTATAAACAGTTTAAAGAATAATGAATTTTTAATTAAGACTTCAGTAGATTCAATACATTATTGTAAAAAATATCCTGTTTTGCTTCATTTGAGATTCTGGGAAGCGACTTTATTTTTTCAATTTCAATTGGTAAAGGTGATGTTGTTGGAGAGTCAGAACCAAATAAAAGTCTCTTATAACCTAATGTTTTAATTAGATTATATATACCCAAAGAAACGGAACAACTTGTTTCGAAATATACATTTTCAAATTTCTTTAATATTACTCCGACACTCACTGCATATTCCATGCAAAATGCTGCATGGCCC
>CAYNEU010000594.1:0-3128 GCA_964396275.1 uncultured archaeon
GATCTCAGTTCGCTTAAGAGATTTTTCGTCGCGATCAATTTGAGAAATCTTACGAATATTACTAACTAGTCGACTTCCCCTAATAATCTGAGTTTCAATAAGATTCAAATAAGATCTTACCTCGTCTGGATTATCAAGTACCATATTACAAAGTTCCATCCCTGATAGTAAATTCTGTAAAATGTTAGTTGTATCATGAGTAAAAAGATCCTTGTAGAAATCTACCCTCTGATAAGCTTCTCGATAATCATTTTCTGATTCTTTTAATTCAGCGGTTCTTATATTTACCTTATGATTTAAAATAAAACTTATAAAAATGAACGTTAAGACAAGGCCAGCTGAGCTTAGAATTACAGCTAATACCCATTCTGGGATCCTTATCAAACTTTTTTGTTCCCCAAAGACATATTTACTTAATAATTTATAATAGATAGATCCTGAATCTTTTTTTAAAAGAGCTAAATGGGCATCAATCCTTTCAATTAAGTATTGACTTATACTTGAATTTTTAGGAAAGGCAAACTTTAAGCTGCACGGATCAAATATTATTGAAGTTTCAGAGATATTATAATCATCTGAAAATAAGATTCCAAATAATCTATTGACCACTCCTGCATCAGCACCACCAGCATCCAAAACCCCAAAAACTTCTTGATAATTAGCATATTCTACAAATGTACAGTTGATATTAAACCTCTTAGTAAGGTTCATTATCCCTTCTGAACCTATAGTATGAATACTTCCCGACATAACCGCTATTGTTTTATTATGTAAATCAGGAAGTGATTCAATATTAGATCCCTCTTCTACATACAAAATACCCCAATTTGTGAAAACTTCCTCTTGATTAAAATCATATTTCTCTGCTCTTTCATTTGAGAAGGCAACATCAACCATAACATCTAATTCTTTATTTTCTAATCGATCCAAACATTGAGTCCAGTTCCCATCTAAATATTCCAGTTCCCATCCTTCTTTTGTCGCTACGTATTCTAAAAGATCGGGAAATAGCCCAATATGGTTATTATTTTCATCTGTGTATACTTTAGGGGGATTTTCATATGATCCTACACGAATATGCATAGGGTCTCCAATAGATTTTTGAAAAAAAAGAGTTATAAAAATTATTGAGATTGAACTTATGGAGAGGACAAGTAGAAGAAAAATATTCCATTTTTTTAGCATTATTCCCCCTCCTTTAAAATTCTTTATGTATTAAATGATTGCTCATAGATCTGAACATTATTCAAAAATAATAGAAAAAGTACCCTAATTTAAATGTTTTCATTAAGAGAAATTAAAGGATTTAAAGATCTATAACAAAAATAGGTTCAAAAGAGAGTGAATAAAAAAAAATATCGAGAAAGTAAGTATTAGTGGAAATTTTAGGAAAAGTATGTGAAAAAAAGTATATCAAAATTGGAAAGGATTCAAGTATTTTTGCATTTAATCTTTTTTAAGATGATTTAATTGAATTGAATGATTATTAATAATTAATATATAAAGAGCCCAGTGGTCTAGTTGGATAGGGCGCTGGCTTGCGGAGCCAGATATCGGGGGTTCAAACTATCATAAAATTCTTATTAAAGGAAAAAATCCCCCCTGGGCTACTAACCTTCAAATTCTTTGTTTCTTAATGAATATTATTTATTCTATACAATCTAAGATTTCTGAAATATTCCTGATCTTTCTTAGATTTGATGCATCAATTTCCCTTTCAAAGGGGAATTTATATTTTCTTTCAAATAATATTGATTGTAAGTTGGCTCTTTGAGCACCAATGATATCAGCATATTCATCTCCACACATAATTACAGAATTACCTCGATTCTTTAATCCCATTTTCTCGAGTGTGTAGTAAAAGATATTTGGATCGGGTTTTCTCTTTCCAAATTTAGCAGATGTTACAACAACATTGAAATATTTAAATAAACCATGTTTTTTTAACACATTTTTAATAGTTTTATGATTAGGATGATTAGAGATTAATGCAATTTTCAAATTTCTCATGACTAATTTTTCTAATGTCTCTTTAGTATTTTCAAAAGGTTCCCATTCCTCCTCTTCACATGAATGATAAAGTTCAGCTAGTTTATTAAAGGAGGATTCTGTTAAGTTATCTAAATTATTAATTATTTTCTCATCTTTTAGCGATTCTAAAACATTTTGGAAAATCAAAGAAGTTGGAAATTCCATTTTTGTTTTAATACTATTTCTAAAGAAATGCTCTCTTTTTTTGCTAAATATCTTTATAAATACTTCATTTGTTAAGTTTTCATTCCAAACTTGATTCTCCTTTAGTAAGTCAATAGACTTTAGCAATCCTTTCTTAAAGCATTCATAATATCTTTCAACAGAAGGATTATCAAAATAGAATAATGTAAAACCAAAATCAAAAATTACTCCTTTAATCATCATCGTGTTAATAATAATAAAAATTGATTCTTAATTTTAATTTATCCAAATAACTATGTAGATGTGATATCTTTCGTTTCTGTTAAATACTTAATAAAAAACAAATTATTAACATAGGTATTTAATACTAGTGAGAAGTAAAATGTCAATTGATAAATGGCTTTCTGAGAAAGATAATAAAGAAGAAAGAACGAAAAGAGAAGCCGCATTTAAGCGTCTTTCTAAGGATGAGGTTCAAGAGTTAAAAAAAAAGAAAATTCGAGATATAGTCAAAAAAGAGAGTCAAAAAGCAAATAAAATTTCAGAGGAAGATAAGTTTTTAAATAAAATAATTGAATTTAAGGATTGGTTAAACCAGAGAACTTATCTTAAAGGAGACGTAGATAAATTAGAAACATGGATAAGAAATTTATATTCAACAGTTAATTCTGAAATAGAACAAAGGGAAAAGTCAATAATTAATAATGGAAAACGGGATTTAATTAAAGAATATAAAGAAATTCCACCTAAACTTCTAGATGAGAAAACAAGAGTCGCAATAAGTAAGGTGATTCATGGTACAAAAAGAACGAATTCAGATAACTATTATTTAAGAAAATTGAAAAATCTTATTCAAGAAAAGCTAAAAGAAGGAGAATATTACGAGACTTTAGATAAAATCATCAAAAAATTTTAACACTATTAGCAAATTTCAAAATACTTTTTATTTTACC
>CAYNEU010000595.1:0-2198 GCA_964396275.1 uncultured archaeon
CTTTCAATGTTAGTGAAATTTTCAAATTCTTTATCTCATAAAGTACAATTAGAGTCAAACCAGTCATTATTTGGATTGTTAGATGAGATAATAGCGACATATATTCACTCCATAGAATTTCTACATGAAGAATAATAAAGAAGAAACTAGTGATGAAAAAAATGAAAAGTCCTTTCAGTAGCGTTTTAGGAGAATTAAAATTATAGAAAACAAATAAATAAGAAATATATAAAATGATAGAAAAAACACCGATTACGGTCAGTATTGAAATATAAATTGAAGATAAAATAGAAAGATCATTTTCTATTATAAAAATTCCAAGTCCTGTTAAGAGTCCTGTAGCTCCAATAGATGAAATGAAGATGATCTTTATTATATTCTGATTTAGGGTAAATATAAACTTTGTAGTAATTATATAACTTAAAATAGCAGTAAGAAATATTAAGAAAATATAATAAGTAAAACCATAACTAAGCCAGACATTCATAGAATTTGGAATTAAACCATTAATACTGAGATTAATTATATCATACGCAGAAAGAGCCATTGGATTGAAGATCCACATCATTGAAAAGATGAATAGAACTCCCAATATTATAAAATGAAATAACGAGATAGATTTTTTATTTGGAATGTTATTATTTTCATTCCAGTTAGATAGGAATTTCTCAAAATCCTTAGGCAAAAAAACATAATTATCAAAGAGGATTAACAACCCTACAAAGACAAAAATTGGAATAATTTTACTCACATCTGAAGTAAAACTTGAGGAAATATTAATAGTTAAGAAAATAAATTGAATTCCTAATCCTATTATCAGCCCTCCCATAAATTGAGAAAAAGTTATGTGAGATTCACTCATTTCCATAAGAAGTAAAAAAAATATGAAAAATATCAGGATTGTAAATAGCATCAAGAAATTTAGTATAAAAATTATACTGGGGATGATAATAAACTGAGAAAATACACGAATTCCTGAAATAATATAAATTAAAATATAAGGTTTATACTTTTTCTTTATCCATCTTGACATAAAGAAGAAATATTCAGCAATTAAAAGGAATATAAGCACTAAAAGTGCGGGGATAATAGTCAGGAAATCTGAGAAATTCATAAAAACATAGGCGTTAATATCACCTAAAACATTATAAAAAGATTCTATGAAAAGAAAAGCTACAATACTTACAAGGGAGATTAAAGAAATATTTTTATAGTCATACATAATTATTAAAAAAAAAATAATTTCTTATTTTTTTATTTATATTTCTTTCAATTTAAAAGAGATCATCATCTAAATCTTCATTACCTTCTGGAAATCGTCCAAATTGTTGCATGAATTGTTGAAGCAATTCACTTTCTCGTTTTGTATACATAGGATCTTCATCAAAGTCAAAATAGCAAGCTTGTGTATTTGTGTCTAATTGCTCTTCAATTGCTAAACGCATATTTTGTGTACCTTGAATTAAGATTATTTCTTGATTCTCATTTAAGAGTTGAATAACACCTTCAGTTTCAGGTACGTTTTGAACGTTCTCAGTGGTTAAATCTAACCATTTTTGAGGTGGTAATAAAACAGAAGAGATTTCAAACCTTAGATCACATTTTAAACATCGATTCGCTTCTTCAAGGGCTAATTTTTCATCAAACCCTAATTCGATTTCATTAAAACTGCTTTGACGCTGTTCAAATGATAATAAAGGCATTTTTACTCTTGATTTATCATAAAAATCTTCATCACGTCCAAAATTAGCGGAAGGAATATCTGACTCAATAAGTTTATCTTCAATCTCACCATTTCCTCCCAAATATTTATCAATTGAAGAAGCTACCCTTCGACCCATTTCGATTGCATCAACTACAGAGCTAGGACTATTTATAACTTCACCACCTGCAAATAATCCTTCTACATTTGTCTCTAATGAACCTTCTTTAACTTGAATTAATCCTGAAGAAGTAATCTTAATTTTACTTTCAACCCCTAGTAAGGATAGATCAGGAATTTGCCCTATAGCTAATATTACTATTTCAGTTTTAACTGATTTTGTATTATTATTATCAAAGATTGGATTGAAGGCATTACTATCATCATATACGGAATCACAATGGACTAACTCAATTTCAGATATTTCACCGTTCTTATCAATAATCGCTTTTGGACCCCAGGAACAATCAAGTGTAATTCCCTCATCTATAGCCTT
>CAYNEU010000596.1:0-10964 GCA_964396275.1 uncultured archaeon
CAGGTCTAGTAGATAAAGCTAGAATTCCCCCAATTATTCTACCTCATGGTGATTTAAGAAAATTACAGATTAGCAAAGCTCTTGGAACTAATCCAGAGTTGCTTCTTCTTGATGAACCTTTCAGTGGGCTTTCTCATGAAGAGCAGCTAGTTATTACAGATTTAATTAATAAATTACATTATGATGGAGTTACAATTTTCATAACTGGTCATGTATTACGTGAGCTAATGACATTAGTTCCTAGAGTCATTGCTATGCATCAAGGAAAATTCATTGCTGATGGTCCTCCTCGTGAGGTTGCTAATAATAAAATTGTACTAGAAGCATATTTAGGTAGAGGTGAAGCATTTGCTTGAGATTAAAAAAATTTATCATTATTATGGTAAGGCAAGAGCCCTAGAAGAGATAAATTTAACTATAAAAAAAGAGGCTCTTGAGTCTGTTATAGGCCCTAATGGAGCTGGAAAATCTACTCTTCTTAGAGTCATATCTGGTTTGGAAGAACCTGACAGAGGAAGAATAGAATTTCTTGGAGAGAGAATTGATGAGCTAAAACCTCATAGAATTGCTAGAAAAGGTATAGCACATTGTCCAGAGCGTCGTAGACTATTCTATGATATGACAGTTAAGGAAAACCTTGAACTGGGTGCGTTTTCACTTAAAGATAGGAAAAAATATAAGGATTTACTTAAATTTGTATATGAATTATTTCCTCGTCTTAAAGAAAGAAAAAAACAACGAGCTGGTACATTAAGTGGTGGAGAACAACAGATGCTTGCTGTTGCACGCTCATTAATGTCTAATCCTAAGCTTCTTTTAATGGACGAGCCATCATTAGGATTAGCTCCAAAAGTAAAAGAAGCTATATTTGATGCTATTCAAAAAATAAGAAAAGAAGGGACTACTACTTTATTAGTTGAGCAAGACGCTTTTTTGGCTATGCAAGTCTCTGATTATATCCATCTCCTTGAAGAAGGAAAAATTGAGATGAGAGGGACAAAGCAAGAATTAGAAAAAGAACCTCGTATAAAACAAGTATATTTAGGAATATGAGGTGAATAAATTGTCAGCACAATTAGAAAAATTATTAAGAGATGCTAGAATTGATCTAGTTTTATCTAGAATCGAGAAGGATGAATCTGTTATAAATGAAGTTATTACACATTTAGATAGTGATATTAGATCTATTAAATTCAATTCTATTCATGTTCTAGGAGAATTAGGACAAAGATCTGTAAATGCTGTCTCAAAAATTATCAGTTGCTTAGAAGATGATGATTGGAGTGTATGTCGAGAAGCAGCTCGATCATTAGGTAAAATTGGTAATGTTGCTAAAGACGCAGTCCTAGAATTATCTCATCTATTAAGAGATAAAGAAGAGTCGATACGAAAAGAAGCTGCAATCGCTCTTGGTAAAATTGGACATCCTACTCAAGATTCGATCTCTGCCCTAATAGATACATTAAATGATAATAACGAAATTGTTAGAACTGAAGTAGCTAAAGCACTTGGAGAATTTGGTTCAGAAGCGTCTGAAGCTATTCCTGCTTTAATGAAAAGTCTTAAAGATGTAAGTTGGACTGTTAGAACTGCTTCAGCTCAATCAATAAGTCAAATTGGAAGAGGATCTATAAAAGCAATCCCTAGTCTTATAAAAGCACTTGAAGATCCAGATTGGAGAGTACGTTATAGAGTTATAACTACTCTTACTGATATAGGAGAACCCGCAGTTCAGGCCATTCTCGAAGTTTTAAATCATAAAAGTGAAATAGTTCGAAAAGAAGCAATTGATGCATTAGGAGAGTTGAAAGTTTCCGATCCTGAAATAATTGAAAAGATCTCACAATTATTACATGATAAAAAAGAACAAGTAAGAGGAAAAGCAGCTGACGCTCTTCGAAGTATCGGTAAAGATGCAATGCTGGCACTGATCAAAGAATTTAAGAATGCTAGCAATGAAATGAAAATAGTAATAATTTCTGCCATTGGTGGGATTGGTCTAGAAGCAAAAGAAGCAATTCCATTTTTATGTAAAATTTTAGCATCTAAAAAAAAATGACCCAGAATAAATAAAGAAAAGAAAAAAATTGGTGTCTTAAAATTTGTCTAACAGAAAATCTGATAATGAATTATGGAACAGCATGGTAGATGACCGAGTAGAATTACGGATAGGAATTTTACTTGGATTTATTGGCATAATTCTCCTTCTAATTTTAATTGGAAATATTGGCATATTTCTTCTTCTTCCTGAAGTAATTGTTGTATTGATCGCAATTATAGCGATAATCTTTATAATTATCGGAATAGTGGGTGTAAGTAATGAAATTGATTTAAAGAGTAAACTTAGAGTGGAAACAGTAAGAGCTTTAGGAAAAATAGGAAAAAATTCAGAAGAAGCAGCTAGTGCACTTCAAAAAGCATTAAATGATCCAAAGAAAATTGTAAGGAGAGAATCTGCCATTTCTTTAGGGAAAATTGGATCTATTGCGAATTTAGCGATTCCGGCATTAATCAATGCATTAAATGATAAGAATCCTGATGTTAGATGGAGAGCCTCTGAAGCACTAGGATTAATTGGTGTAAATACCGAAGATGTTATTTCAAATTTGAATAAACTAATACATGATAAATGTGACTATGTATGTGAAGCTGCTATAAATGCACTCGACGAATTAACTGAATAGGTTAATTAAATAAACAATTTTCGAAAGTTCATTAGGGAAACAATTACATTTTTTCATAGAAGAACTGAAATTTACTGAATAAAATATTAAAATCTATTTAAAAATAATTAAAGATTATCTTACAGAAGAAGAACTTAAACAACTAAATCAATGACTGAAGAATAGTTTTTATATTAATATACGTTTTCTATTTATAACATAAAATTAATAGAATTTACTCAAAAATAAATAATATAAGGTAATTGAATAAAAATGAGTGAAAATCCATATGCCACAAAACCATGGTTAAAAAATTATGATGAAGGAGTTCCTAGTACTATTGATTATCCTAATATGAATGTTTATGAATTTCTTGATAATTCAGCGAAAGATTTTGGAGGTCGAACTGCGATTTGGTTCATGAAAAACAAAATATCTTATAAAAATTTAAAGGATCTTACTGAGAGATTAGCAACTGCTTTAGTTGATCTAGGTCTTAAAAAGGGGGATGTTGTTGCGATAATGATCCCCAATTTCCCTCAATTTATTATAAGCTATTATGGGATTTTGAAAGCAGGGGGAATTGTTACCGCTTGCTCAGTATTACACACTGAGCATGAACTTGCTTATCAATTAAATGACACTGGAGCGGAAATAATTATAGCTTGGGATAATCAAGTTGATAAAATCAATAAAATTAAAGATAGAACTCGTCTAAGACATATAATAATAACTAATGTTTTGGATTACACTCCAATGGCTCCAAGAAATCCTCCTGAAATTGCAGGAACTACGCAATTTATTAATCTGCTTAATAATACTAAACCAAATCCACCTAAATTTGAAACTAATGGAAAAGAAGATATAGCATGCCTTCAATATACTGGAGGGACAACCGGATTACCTAAAGGTGCCATGCTTACTCATCTTAACATTGCGTCAAATTGTATAGCAGTAGGAACATGGGCGGGTGATCAATTTAGAAGAGGAAAAGAAACTATCCTAACCAACTTACCATTATTTCATATTTATGGTCAAACAGTATGTATGAATTTACATATTTATATGGGATCAACAATTGCCTTAAATCCTGATCCTCGAGATCAGAAGTCTTTATTCGAAATAATCAAAGCTACACATCCTACAATGTTTCCAGGAGTACCAACAATCTATATGCGTCTATTAGAAAGAGATGATCTCGAAGATTATTCTAAAGATTTGAAGTCTATTAGAGTGTGTAATACAGGAGCAGCACCAATGCCACCTGAAGTTCAGAAAGAATTTGAAGAGAGAACAGGTGGTATAATACTTGAAGGATATGGATTAACTGAATCTTCGCCAGTAACACATAGTAATCCGTTTATTGGAACGAGGAAAGTTGGCTCTGTTGGTATGCCTATTCCCGATACAGAAGTTAGAATTGTTGATATTGATGACTATACGAAAATATTACCCGCAGGAGAAGCTGGAGAAATAATAATGAAAGGTCCTCAGATAATGAAAGGATACTGGAATAAACCGGAAGAATCAGAAAACCAATTAAAAGATGGTTGGTTATTGACTGGAGATATAGGACAAATGGATGAGGACGGATATTTCTACATTGTAGATAGAAAGAAGGATATGATAGATGTTAGTGGATTTAAAGTGTATCCAAGAGAAATTGAAGATGTGTTATTTGAATATGAACCAATTGAAAAAGCTGCTATTATAGGAATTCCAGATCCTAAACTTCCTGGGAGTGAAAAAGTTAAAGCATATATTGTATTAAAAGATGGATTTCAGGAGACTGATGAAATGAAGAATGAAATAAAAGAGTTCTTACGACAAAATTTAGCACCCTATAAAGTACCAAAATTCATAGAATTTCGAAAAGAATTGCCAGAAACCTTAGTAGGAAAAGTACAAAGAAAGGAATTAAAAGATATCGAAGCTAAAAGAAGAGGAGAAGAAGTTTAAAATTAAGGTTTATCACCATTTTTTATTATAGCTAAATTTTTTTTTATCTTATTTAATTATTATTATGTTTCTTTATATAGAGAATTTAATTGAGACTGATGTAGAGAACGAAGAATTATTTTTAATTCCCTCGCCTCAATATATTAGAATATTAAATTCTCAAAAGATGAAAATTAATGAATCTTCAAAATTATATACAGATTTAAATGAAAAAAATAATAATTTTATTAACCAATTACAAAGTTCTTTAAAATCTCCATTTTTAAAAAAAGAGTTAGAGATTTTTAGAGGACAAGATCTTTATAAATATCATGAAATAGAGTTACTTTTAAAGGATAGCATATCTCTTTTTCCAGAAGGACTCTACAATAGTGTTAAAGAGAGGAAAATTTACCAAGATCAAGGATATCTACTAATCTCTCAAAATTCTAAAGTGATTATAGAAGCTAATTCTGTAAAAGGTTTATTTTATGGAATTCAAACTTTTATTCAATTATTAAATTCTAGTCAAGATAAATTGTCAATAAATAGTTTAATTATATTAGATTTTCCTTCTCTTCAAATTCGTGGTGTTTCTGATGATATTTCAAGAGGTCAAGCACCAAAAATTGAAAATTTAAAGAAATTTATTAAAACACTAAGTCATTATAAGGTAAATCAATATTATTTAGTTTATATGTTAGATATGTTCAAATTTACAGATTATCCTGAAATTTTCAAAGATAGAGGTGCATATTCTAAAGAAGAGATAAAAGATTTAATTGATTTTGCAAAAAATTGGTGTGTAGATATAATTCCTGTTTTTCAAACGATAGGACACTGGGACAATATTTTACATTATCCTAAATATTGGCAATATGGAGAATTTCCAGGTTCAAATAGTCCAAATCTTATGAATGAAGAAATATACGAAATGTTAGATAAAATGATAGGAGAATTAAGTGAAGTATTTACCTCTGATTATTTTCATATAGGAGCCGATGAAAGTGTAGATGTTGGTAAAGTAAATTCGAAATCATATATTAATGATGTTGGACTTGAAAATGCTTATCTAAGACATTATAAAAAAGTATATGAAATTGTTAAAAAACATGGATATAAAAAGGTTCTCATCTATCATGATGTTCTACATAAATTCAAGGATATTCTCGAAAACTTACCCAAAGATCTAATTATTGTATATTGGAATTATAATCTGAAAAAAAGTCATCCCATTCTAGATATAATTAAAAAATATGATTATTCAATAATTGTTAGTCCTTCAATTATGGATTTTAATCGAATTTTTCCATCGATTGATAAATATGAACGAAATATATCATATTTACTTAAATATGGTTATGAAAAAGAGGCAATTGGTGAAATCACATCGAGTTGGGGTGATTATAAGAATAAAGAAATTCGAGAAAATAGAATTTATGGATTTATTTTCTCTGCTATGATGGGGTGGAATCCTATTAAACAAATTAATAAATTTGTATTTTGGAAAGGATTATTCATTCATTTCTTTGGAATTGATGATCGCCGATTAGTGGAAATATTTAGTAAATTTAGAATAATACAAGATAAAAATTTATTGCATATTCGCCCTTCAGGATATTACAATCATTTTTTTGCTCATCCTTTTAATAAAAAAACCTCTAAATACAAAAAAAATATAAAAATTGGGGGTTTTGATAAATTGGTTTCTGATTTGGAAGGTATTATTGAAAAATGTAAAGAATTGGAGAATATTGTCCATAGGAATAAAATTAACATTAGAAATCTTGCTTTTGTTGCTAAACATTTAAAATTTTATTGTGAAAAAAGGACTAATTCGAAAAATTCGATAGATTATATTTTAAAACGGAAAAAAAACAATAAAGATCAATTAATAAAAGAAATTGAAGATACGAAAGAGGAATTAATAGATTTATTAAATGAATATGAAACTTTATGGCTAAAATGTTCTAAAAAAGAAGGATTCAAATCAATAAAGCAGAAATATTTATGGTTATTAAAGTTTTATGATGATAAATTAAATGAACTTAAAACTAATAGTCAATGGGAAGATCCAAACATTCCAAGCGAATTAATTTATTTAAGTTCGAATAAGATCCATGAGGTGCATAAGACCTATTATAAAAAGGATCTTTTTATTGATGAAGAAATCGATTACGCTTATTTACAAGTAATAGCAGGGTGTTTTGCCAAAATTTATATAAATAATGAATATATTGGTCATGCTATTACAAGAAGAACCTTAAATGTTGTTGGTATTGAAAATAATATTCAGATTTTTAATATTAAAGATTTTATTAAAAATGGTGAGAATATGATCATTATTGAAAATATTGATTATATTGGAGGAATAGGACCAATTAACGTATTTGGAATTATAAAATTAAAATCAGAAGAATTAATTCTTATTAAAACAGATAAAACATGGTTAGGTTCAATAACTAACGAAGATAACTGGAAAAATGTTAAAAGCTTTGGTAAACCTCCCAAAGCAACTGGTGGGTTAAGTTGGCCTGATTTTGAGAAAGATATTCCATCAAAAGCTGATGATAATATGCCATTTTTAAATACATTAATTAGTAAAATTTCAAAAAAATATTTTTGGTTTGTAAAGCTAATCGTTAAACTTTTTAACCGATATGATATAATTGAATAAAATTCATTGAAATATTGTAAAATATAATTTTCAATTATTAAATTGATAACTATAATCTCTGAAGGATGAGCTTGAAATTTATGAAAGATTCTCTTTTTTCCATTTTTTCATAAAATCTTTAAAATTTATATCAGACATACCAATAGCATTGAGATTATCCCGTTTCAATTTCGTTTTAGATTCATTTTTATTCTTAAATGATAATTCCCAATCGTAATAAGAAATTGCTTTTGACATAGTATTATACTCAAATTTTATACAAATAAACCGACACGGTGTATCAGTTTTCTAATAATCATCAAAATAATACAAATTTGTCTATTTAGATTTTGGTTTTATATTCTATAATAAGTTCCAAAAGCACAAAAAAATTAGTTTAACAAATATAATTAAATGTGAACTTTCACTTACTGTTTAGAACAGACGTAGCCGACAAACATAATTAATATTTAAATTTCTAAAGAAATTTTTATTAACTAATTATAGAATATACATGCTTAGGTCTTATAATTTTTGACTTCGTTGAGATACTCTTAATTCCCTAAATTTTTTTTTTTTTTTAAATTAAATAAAGCATGAGAGGTCTTTTTGAAGAGATTTCTTATTATAATCTAATGTTAGCAATTCCTCAAGCTCAGGGAATTTAAAAGGAAAAATGTTTTCAAACGCTCTTTTTAGCAGTTCAACATATTTTTTTCTATCGTACTCATTTTTCTTTTCATCATATAAATCTGAAAGGATCACCTTTTTTTCAGGAAAGTTCGGATCTGCTTCAGCATTAAGGATAATATATCTCACGTTCTTCCCTGCAGACGCTATTACACCAGATCGTTCTAATTGTCTAGCAGCAACAGCTTGAAAGCTGTTAACTTTATATTGATCTGGTCTGCGAGATATTCTTTGACGAATCGTAAGTTCTTCTCTCGTTATCTTTCCGGAATAGACTCTTTCTGCATATTCATAGAGTTTTTTCTTTGCTTTTGGAATTCTTTCAATAAACCCATCAACGGTCTTTGCACCTTTAAATATATCAATGAATGCATATTGAGCATCTTTTACTATTTTTGGCATATCTCTCCGCCTTACTTCAATACCTCTCACTTTCACTTCACCATTGCTTTTGATCCCCCAATAATGGCTAAGTGCAGGAACATCTGGTTCTGCTCGAGAAGGTAAAAACACGATATTATCGAACCGACCATCCCAACTCATAGTAATACCAATTCTTTCGGAGATTTCCTCAGCAATTTTCTTTGTTAACTCTTCAAACTCTTTTGAAGTTCTTCCTTTTGTATCTTGAAGCCACATTGAATCGACGATCCCATGAATAATTTTACACCCATATTTTTTTGCAATCTCAGCGGATCTCAGTAAAAACTCGCGAGCAAACGCGCATACTGTTTGATGAGCTTCAATTTTTCCAAAACGTGCATTTTTAAATCCTAAATAGCCAAAACTTACAACTAATACCCATTTTAACGCAATATCAGTAAATTTGTAACGAAGATCATCATGAGTTTTGTTATATTCTTTGCACTCCAAGCGCTTTCTTAACGGTAAGCTAATTGATTTTGAGATAATTCCTTGTCTTTTTGTGCATATGTGGAAATTTGTGCCAGGTACTTTAATTCCTGTTCCATCATCTTTGCAACATTTACAATTAATTGTTTCTGAAGAAATGTTGAAATTAGCCATTAAAGATGGATACATTGAAGAAAAATCTAACTCTACAACTTGATCAAAGACCCCGATTAATGGTTCAAATATGTGTCCCCCTCGATCATTTGCGATTAAATCCATACCACTTCGAAAATCTTCTGGACTTTTCTTGAAAGGCGGGATAAGGTGATCTAGTTTATATGCATTATAGTATTGTATTGATTGCAAAGCACCCCCAATTGTTATTCTACATAATCTTTGCATCGGAACTCGAGACACTCTTGCAACTTCAATAACTCCTGGTATATTACCCTCACTAAAATGGAGACTACCATAAGTAGCAGTATCTAAATGAAAGCGTCCTGTAAAATATACTTGAGTTTTAGAACGTCGCATTATGATTCCATATGACATGTAATGATCTGAATTTCCTGATAGATTAAAGATGCAATTTCTAAGTGGTATTCTTGTGCGAGAAAAATAGAGATCTTTTGAAATTCGATTTACTGATGCTCGAGCTGCTAAGTAAGGAAATACAAATTCATCTCCACCATGAGTCAATATTATATCAGGATCCAATCGCTCAATCACCTTACTAATTGTCTTGATAGTTTCAGCTTCATCAGCTTTATCGATAAGAATCTTTCTTTTTCTCTGTCCATCTGCTCTTGGGATGTTGGCTTTTTCATCTTTTTCAACAATACTGATTTCTGCATATATCAGAGGGTCGTTGTAGTATGATCTCATTCCACGCTGCTGTATTTTAATATCCAACCATATAGCTTTTAGAGGAGGTAACTCATAAAACAATTCTTCGTTGTCATCTTTTAATTCTAATGTTATTAAATGCATCGAGTGCTCGTTAGCTTTTTTCGTCCTTTCAAGTTTGACCTTAAAACCACATAAAGACATTGGAAATAAGTCATTTTCATAGAAATACATCTGAGAGATTGGAAGATCTGTGTTATACAAAGTAAAAAAGCCAATTTCATCAATTTCTTTAATTGTCTTCTTGAATACCGAAGGCTTTACTACAGAAACTCCAAATATTTTTGTTTTTTCATGATCCTCTAGTTTCACATATTTTTCACAGATTCTTACACCTTTTATATTATGATGGGATTTAAGAATCTGTTTTAATCTCTTGAAATCTTTACCAACATGTCTTTTTGCCACGGCGAAAAACTCGGGGTAGAAATCATGGAAAATTTTTACCACCTTTTGCTCTTTTACTGTTTTCACCCAAAGAACTACTCCATTACTATAACTAGAAACATCTAAAAGCCAGCCGTCAAATTGATCTTGAAAATCCAAACTCTAACCTTTCCCTTTTATCATTTTTTCTAATTCCTTTACCTTCTCTTCTAATACTTCGATTTTTTTTTCTTGTTCAACAGCAAAGGAGATGAATAATACTTCTGATAGCATTGGACGGGCACTCATGCTGCCAGCATCGGCGTGTATTCGAGCAAAATTCATCAATTTATTAAATATCTTCTGTTCTTCAGGACGTAGTGCCCTTTTAAAATCTTTCCAGCTATCGATTTCATGCTCCAATGCAGGTCTGAAAGAAGGTACAGTTCTACCCATATTTCACATCCGATTCTATTAGAATCCCAGAAAGTAAGTATTTCGGCACATTAAAAGGAGAATACATTACAAATTTTCTAATTTCTGAGACGATCTATTTCATTTGATTTATTCATTCTAAATAAATACAATCCTTAATTATTATTTCTAATAATTGAATTGAACAATAAAAGCGGGATATAATGAGTTATAAGATCATTGATTCTCTTTGTTATGTTCCTACTGAAGAAGTATTTTTAGATCTATTAGTTTCATTGCCCCCCCAAATGGCAAGATATCTTAAGGATGTTTTTGGTCCAAGAGTAGCGCCTTTTTTAGGTATTACGCCAGAGGAACTCTACAGAATGAAATCAAAACTAAGTACATCCGAACTCAAGGAAGCAATTAAACCATTTTTACCCAAAATAAGGAAATTAACTATGTCTGTTGAAAATTTT
>CAYNEU010000597.1:0-1631 GCA_964396275.1 uncultured archaeon
TTAAGCTGTCTTCAAATTCTTCAAGGTTAAACATACTTAACTAAATTAAGTGTTTAGTCCAATAAGAATTTTTTGAATTGTTCAATTTCTATAATATTCTTAATATCTTGGAGTAAAAACGTTGGATTAGATTGTTCTAAACCTCTTCTTGTACCATGACCAGAAAGCAAAGCAATACTATTAATTTCTGCATTCTTGGCACATTCAATATCTGCGGGAAGATCACCGATATAATACACTTTATCTCTATTTATTGAGTAATTAAAGTTTTTCTTAATTTTAATTAATGCAGTGATAATTGGATATGGATTAGGTTTTCTAAAAGGAGTATCATCGCGAGAAATAAAGACAGAAAAATACCTATCTAAATTTAATTTATTTCTAAAATAATTTAATCTCTTTTTACTTGTATTTGAGACAATTCCTAATTTTATTCCCATCTTTTTAAGTTGGATTAATATTTCCTCAAGATTTGGCTTTAAAATCTCATATTTCTCATATTTGGGATACATACGCCTAAATTTTATAAAAAATAAGTTTCTCTTCCAGATACTGGGAATAAAAGGTTTAAATGCTTTATTTATACGTCTAAAAGCCACCAATCTATTTTTTGAATCTGATTCTTCAAAAAGTCGAGCACAATCAATAAGCCTTAAATCTTCTGTGTTTTCCCATTTATAAAATTTATTTCTTAAATGAACTAATGCTGAATATTCAAGTGCCTTCTGAGTAATAATAACTCCATCAAAATCAAATAAAAGTATTGGTAGGTGAGACATAAGTGTGTTTAAAAAAGCTATTTACCACTTAAATTTATCCATATTTGTTTTACTATTAAAAGAATAAAATATTAAAAAAAAAGTAAAGTAAATTCTTATAATTCTATTTGTCTATTTCATCTGGTTCGACTGATACGTGAGAAAGCAACCAATCAAGTTGTCTTTCCTTTTTATTGACATTCAATACAGTAGGGAGGATCATAACTTCATCGGCTTGTCCAGGCATAATAGTAAATTTTCCAGCTCTTAACATGAAGAACTCAAAGACATCAGGAATTTCTTTTTTGAATCGTAAACTTTTCACTGGAAATCGTTCAGCTGAACTGAAAATACCCTTTTTATGGATAATTTCATTTCTTTCAATCTTAAAGTATTCGAATCTCGTACTAAGAACCACAATCCCTAGGATAAAAGCTAGAATTAAAGTCATCACCATATAGAACTCCCATGGCAAAGCTAAATCGAGTTGTACACCTGTGATATTGAGAGCAAAATTCGGTAGAACTAAGAAAACAAGAATTAAGAGGACAATAACAATAGCTAATACTAGCACAAAAAATTTAGTGGATGAAAAATCAAATGCAGTTACAAATATATTTACAAAGAACACTATAAACCAAACATATCCTAGTACTGGAGAAGGGGAGATAAATGCTTGGACGAACATTAAAATGAAGCTTGTGATGAGTAAAGGCCAGAAAAAGATAACTTTAGGGTAAGTCCTTAAAAATATTTCAGTTGGTTTTTGTTTTTGTTGAGACATAATAAATTTTCACTAATTATTTATTTTAATTTAAAGAAGATTATAAAAATAATAGACAGATGTGTTATTTAAATATTAGTATCTTTTCA
>CAYNEU010000598.1:0-2062 GCA_964396275.1 uncultured archaeon
TTTTTGAAAAATCTCCTTTTGTAATTATAGTAAGAATAATGTGCTAATTAATTTAATACTATAATTAAAATATAATACAAAAAACTGATTTTTTTTAAATGACCTATATTCATAACTTTTGAATAAATTCAATACGTATAATTTTACCCCACATATGGATAGTATCAAGATCTAATCTCTCTCCAAAAGATTCTACCCTTAAACCAACAACTGCAAATTCAAAATGTAAATTTATTGGATCATAATTATTACCATCGTCAGATTTTATACCAAAAAAACCTCCTTCAAAAGAGAGGTATACAATTTCTCCAGTATCATAAAATAAATCTTGGTTTGAATTTTCAGAATGATTTAATTGACTTATTATGAGCACGGGAATACAAACGCTTAATGCTATTAATAGAACACTCAATCCAAGGATCTTATAATTCTTATTATCTTGCATTTTAAATAATACCAGAAAAATGATTACTTCACAAATATATATAAACAAATTTGTTATAAAAGTATAATCTACACATATTATGTCAAATAAAGAGAGAGATTTATTTATTAAATATAGAAATTACTATTACCTTATAATTTAGGCTGTAATAACTTATTACGAAATAAAATAAAATATCAAGGAAATCACACCTAAAAGAATCATAGTCGCGCCCATTCCTTGGCCCATTGTTTTTGCTGAAAATTTTTGTACATAGTTTGAAATCATAAAACCTGTAAAAAAAGAACCTATACCTAAGTATAAAGTGAATTCCCAATTAAAATAAAATTGACCGTTAATCGCAAATCCTAAAATTTGATAAGAAAAAAAAGTAAAAATACACATAAAAATACTCAAAATTAATGCAGTTCCTACACTTTTCTTAAGAGGATAACCATACAACACTATTAAAACAATTGTAATTATTAAACCTGAATTTGCCCCAAACATACCTGAATTAAGTCCTACAATTATTCCTAATACAATAGCTAACACGAAAAATAATTTTGAATATGGCTTAATAAAGCTTTCTATATTATTATCTTGTAGATTTAATCCTCTATCTTTAATTTTCTCATCTTCTTCTGGATCTGCAACGTCGTTTTTGTGCTTTGATAACTTTTGAGTAATTTTAAGCACCATTTCTTTCAAGGTCTCAGAAGTAGGAAATCCTTTAGAAAGAATTGTAAACCCCAAGAAAATAATGAAGATAGGCAGAAACCATCCAAAAATAGTACTTAAAGGGGTTAATATTAAAAGAATTACTCCAAAAAATGAGGCAGTTAAAGAGAATATTATTAATATCATAATATTCTTGTTGAGATAAAATTGTCTTTTCCTCATATAGTTAATTGCTACAGAAATTGCTGCAATAAAGTCATTTAAAAGATTCACAGTTATTGCTAATAAAACATCTCCAGTAATTAAAAGAATTAAAGGCACTATAACTCCTTGTCCTGTTTGCCCTACAAAACACATGCTTATTCCTACAAGCGCACCAATAAAAATAAACAGAATTATTTGATAAACTTCTAAAGCCAAAGTAATTATGCCTTTTTTTGTTGAGTTTCTAATTTATCAATTACGTTTGAATTAAAACTTACTTTAAAATTCAAAATATTTTAATGATTTAAGAAATTTTGTTTGATATTATTACACTATTGTGTTATAAAAAATTTAACAAAAAAAAATAGTATATATGTGAAAAATTATGGCTGTACCGATAATATTAATTGTTGCTTTAATTGCAGGTATAATTTCAATTGGAATGTCTTTATATTTTGCAAAATTAGTACTGAAAGAAGACCCAGGAAATGAAAGAATGGTTGAAGTATCAGGTTATATTGAAAAGGGAGCTAAAACATTCCTTAAAGTTCAATATAAAATATTAGGTATTTTTGTAGTCGTTTTAGCAATAGCACTATTATTTTTACCTTCTCCATTTGAATATAGCACCACATATAAAAGATTGGTTCCTGGTGCATTAAATTGGGAACAAATGATAGCGTATGTTATAGGATCTATTGGATCAATGATGGCTGGGTATTTAGGAATGATGACTGGTGTAAAAACAAATAC
>CAYNEU010000599.1:0-7099 GCA_964396275.1 uncultured archaeon
CAATAACAAACGGGACAACCTCGAATACATGTATTGCACATAGTACATTTAAGTAATTCCGCAATTTTATCTTCTTGTGAAAGTTTCTCCCATTCTTCTAGATCTTTCGCTCGCTTTTCTTTAGCTTTTTCGATTATTTCACTATATTTATCTGAATGTGCTTTTTTCTCCTTATCTGGAAGTGATTTTTTCTTGATTCCTGATTTATCCAATATATCACTTCCATTATCAGAATACACTTTCAAGATTATCTCATCTGAATCAACTGGAATTCCAAGATCACTTACAGTTAAATCAGCGACCACCGGAATTTTACGATAGCATCTCAAACAATTCTCCGCAACAGTAAGATTAAGTTCTTTAATGCTTCCATCTTCCATCTTAACGATAAGACCGTTATCTCCTACTTTTTCTTTTACAATTTTAGTTGGATCAACGTCCTTAATCGCTCTCATTTCTCGTCCTGCTTTGGGAAGCATACCTCTATCTTCAATACCAATTATAAAGAGATTATCAAGATTTATTTGCTTGATCTTTGCAAGTTCTATTAGTGCTCTTGTATCGCAAGGACGAGCAACTAATCCTACTTTTTCATTCATAGCACCTGCAACAGATTTATGCAGATATTTTGAAGCAGAGTCTGTTCTTGCATATCCAAATGCAATTAAAGGAGTTAATGGAAAATCCATCACATCTTCCTCTTTTTCTGCTAATTTAGGTTGAACAGTAAATCTATCTATATTCCCGGATTTCTTATCAACTCTTAATTCAGCACCAATTATTTTATCTACTGTTTTTTCTTTTAATAAAGTTGCTAAGATTTTAGAAAAATCTTCAATCTTTATCAAATATTCTGCCATTGCATCCATGTAATTCCAACTCTAACTATATACTAAACTATTATTTTTTTTAAATTTCCCAAATTTTTTGGAACAAATTTCAAATATTTCTATCAAATTTTATCAAACTATTTTTTTGTGTTATATGGTGCACCCATTTCTTCAACTGAGTTCTCATTTTTCTAACTCAATCTCATTAGTAAACACATTAAATTTTTTAAGCCTTAGCTTTCGCTTTAGCTTTTTCTTGTGCATCGCTTTTTTTTCGTAATATACTCGGTCCTAGTTCCCGAATTGTTTTATCGAATTCTGTCGCTACCTTCTGGAACTTTGCACCTTCAGCGGAACTACAAAATTCCATTTTCAGTCTCTCTGGATTTATTCCCACTGTTTTAATCACTTCTTTCATATATTCTACTAAACGATAAGCAAAATAATTACCACTTTCGTATTCACATTCACCCGGATATCATCCAACAATCATGACGCCATCAGCACCTCTGCCAAAAGCTCTCATTACTAAGTCTGCTCCTACTCTACCCGTGCATGGAACTAAGACAGTTCTTAAAGATGTCGGATACTGTGCGCGAATTGTACCCGCCATATCCGCTCCTCCATATCCTCATTTTAAACATAAAAATGTTAATATCTTTATATCATTATTATTCACTGATTCCACCTCTTTACTTCTCAATAGGTAATAATTCATCTATATATGCAACATATTGATTATCTTTATAATGTGCTAACTCTATAGCTTTTGATGGACAAAGTGATTCGCAAATTCCACATCCTCTACAACTAATAATATCAACCTGAATTAACCCATTTTCATTAATTGAAATCGCACTATAGGGACATGCTTCAATACATTTATAACATTTGGCACAGCGTTCGTCTAATGGTTGAGCACGGATTAATTCCATAGTATATTTCTCATTTTTCATAGGTATATTCGCCGAAGAAGCAGCACCTTTTGCTTGACTAACTGCGAGATCTATAGATTTTTGTCCTTGACATGACCCCGCTAAATAGATACCTGGGACTTTTGTATTAATTGGATCAAGTCGTGCGTGAACTTCTTTTAAGAATCCATCTGATGTTTTTTCGATATTCATTACCGAAGCTATTTCATTTGTCCCTTGAGAAGGCAAAGAAGCTGATGATAATACTACCATATGGAATTCCATTTCTACGATAGTATCCGTGCCTACTGGTTCCAATTGAACTTTTAAATTTTTAGTGAGAGGGTCTTCTTCGATTTTTCCGATTAAACCTTTAACAAATACAATTCCCGCATCTCGAGCTCTTCTATAGTATTCTTCATACATTTTTCCTGCACATCTCATATCGATATAGCTTACAACAATTTCTGAATCAGGGTACTCTGACATTATTAGTTTAGAATTCTTAACAGATAAATTACAGCACACCACACTACAATACTCATGTGTTTTTAAATTTCTTGATCCTACACAATTTATAAATAAAACCTTTGTAGGACGTTTTCCATCAGAAGGACGTTTCAAATGTCCAAAAGTTGGACCATTTGGAGCAATGATCCTTTCTAATTGGATTTGTGTAATTACATTATCATAGCTTCCATAACCATAATCATCACCTTGATAAAGATCCCAACCTGTAGCAACTATTATTGTACCTACCTCTAATTCTAAGATCTTCTCTTGTTGACTAAAATCTATTGCTTCAGTATCACATGCATCAACACATGCAAAACATTCAATACAAGAGTCTCTTTCAATATCTGAGATTGCAGGAACTGCTTGAGCAAATGCTATATCTATACATTTTCGCGCAGAGAGGTTTTCGTCAAAATAATTCGGTATATATATTGGGCATACTTCTGTACAAGCTCCGCACCCAGTACATTTGTCTTCATGGACAAAACGTGGATTTCTCTTTACTTTTACCCTAAAATTACCGATATATCCTTCGACACTAATTACTTCACTATAAGATAATATTTCGATATTTTCATGCCTATCAGCTTCAAGCATTCTTGGACCAAGAATTCATATACTACAATCATCGGTGGGAAATGTTCGATCAAGTTGGGACATTCTTCCTCCGATTGTAGTTTTCTTTTCTACTAAATATACTTTATAGCCTGCATCACCTAAATCAATAGCTGAGCTTAATCCAGCAATGCCTCCTCCAATGACTAGAGAAGTTGGTTTTATCGGAACAGTTTTTGTAGGAATATCTTCTAATAATTGCGCTCTTGAGATACCTGCCTTTATTAATTCAATTGCCTTTAAATTTGCTTTATCCCGAATTTCTTTTGCTTGATGAACATAACTACAATGTTCTCTAATATTAGTAAATTCTAAATATCTCTGTGGTATACCTGCTTCTTTTAAGATTCCATGAAAAACAGGTTCATGGGTCAAGGGAGTTCAAGCAGCAACAACAATACGACTAAATCCCTTTTCTTCAATTTGTTTCTTAATATACTCGGCACCACCCGAAGTACACATGTTTAAATATTCATAACTATACACATTAGGTAGTTTACCAATTTCTTCTACGATTTTTGGAACATCCAAAATACCTGCTATGTTAATACCTCAGCGACACACAAATACGCCAACTACTGGCTTTTCATCGTTATTACTATCATTGGTCTGTTTTCCAGACAAATTTATCACCTTAGTTAAACCTAACCTCCTAATTTTTATAGAATATCTTTTTTCTTAGTTTCTTAGAGTCAATATAAGAAATGTATTATGATCTTGTAAATAGTCTATATTATTAAAATTAAATTATTATAACATGTCAATTCTCTTTTAGTAGTATTTCATGATTTTAAAATCAATATTTAATTCAAAGGACTCATCAAATTGAAATTTATAGAGTAAATTGCTCGAAAATTATATTAAGTGAACTTTAAAAAATTTAAAATAAAAAATAAAAGAAATTGTAAATAAAAAATTTAAGCTTCTGTTTCTTTTAGGATATCTCCAAAAAGTCGTTTTACCGCATCAATTCGTTTCTCTTCACCAATTTGTTCTACATCTTTTAATGATATAGCTTCTTTTGGGCAAACATCGATGCATGCGGGATATTTTTCTCCCCTTTCAGGATCAATATATTCTTCCTTCATTGTTTCACAAAGATCACAGATAATAGCCTTTTGGGATTGTAGATGTAAGCTTAGAACTCCAAAATCGCATGCTCTGATACAGAAAGCGCAACCATTGCATTTCTCATCATCAACGATAATCGAACCTGTTTCTTTATCTTGCTCTAAAGCTTTTTCAGGACAACTTCGAACACATGGAGCATCATCACATTTCTGACATGCTAATGCGACATTTAAAATGGGTTCAATCCGTACTCTATGAATTCTAGTGTTAATAGGGTTAAATTCACCATCATGCACAAAAGAGCACACAGATTCGCATGTTTCACATCCTGTACATAAATTTGGGTCGACAATAATAAATTGGTGTACTATACCGCCTCTTTTTTTCGTACCACTTTTTGACATCTACTATTTACCTCCAGCAGTTTTTAATTTACCAATTACAAAATCTAATCCAAGAGACTTTAATGTTTCATCAGTTGGAATTCCTGTTTTAGTATCCCAGCCACGAGCTTCATAATAACCACTTAATAACTTTTGATATCCTTCTTCCTTTAAAACTACTCCTTTAGCTGGTCCTTTTGTGTGTGATTCCTTAAAAAACCTCTCAGGAGGGTGATCATCATCTCTTGTCCATCCTTCTCGAATGTTAAAGCATTTTGAAAGTGTAACAATAGCATCTCCTCTCTTTTGTATAAATTTATCAGTTACCAGAATTCCAGTTACAAGTTCAAAGACTTTTGCCATTTCAGCATCATTTTCATAAATTCCTCGAGTAAATTTACACACGATATATGAATCAATAATAGCATAGATGTCTTCTAAATCCTTAATAGCTTTTCCTCTTTCAAGGGGCTTATCATAGGCAAATCTATCAAATGTTCCTTTTGCGTCTAACCCATAGGCCCCGTTTCTTAAATGGCAGGCACCTCTAATTGAAACGCTTTCTCCAACGGCAAATGAGGACATTCCATGAAGATCAAATGCCGGCATTTCTAAGCCCTTAATGTGCATACCGTAATAGCTAGCATTTTTTATTCCTTTTTCCTCTAATCTGATGCCTGCTTGTTTGGTACCATCGCCAAATATTTCCCCCGCAAAGCCTTTACCAAGTATCATTTCTTCTGTGAATTTCACAAGATTTATCGTTGATCCAAAGGGTAATTCATAGCCCAAATCCTTTTTAGTAATTAAACCGAGATCATATAATTCACAGGCCATTGCGGCACTAACTCCTCCTGAAATTGCATCAATCCCCAAATCATCGCATAATTGAACGCATTTAAACACGGTAGGCCAATCTGAACACCCCGTAGCGCTGCCAAATGAATAGCAGATTTCTACATCTATGCTTGCAAATAAATTGGGCCATTGAGGATGTGTTTTTGGTACATGTGCGATGTGATCACATGCAATAGAGCATTGAGAACATCCAACCTTTTTCACGACCCAATCTTCATTAAGAGTATCGCCTGTAAAAGTTCCATCATCAATTCTTTCCCAAGTTCCCTCACGATGATTATAAATTGGGAACATTCCTAACTTATTATAACTTGTTATCCCTGAAGGCGTACCTAAATCTCGATATTTAGCTGTAGCAGGGCCATTAGCAACTTTAATTAATTTTTTAGCTAATTTAAAAAACTCAACAGGTTGAGCAACTTTTATGCCTTTTGTTCCTCTAAAGCATATTGCTTTTAGATTCTTAGACCCCATAACTGTACCCATCCCAGTTCTACCTGCTTGTCTGTTACGATCATTAGTTATACACGCCATTCGGCTCATTCGTTCTCCCGCAGGACCAATTGCCATGACTGCCAATCTCTGATCTTGAAATTCTTCTCTCACAAGTTCTTCTGTATCCCAACAACCTTTTCCCGCAAGATCTGGGCATGGTACAATATAATAATCATCATCATCCACAACCATATATGAAAGTTCTGGTGCTTTCCCTTTGAATACAATCATATTGATACCAGCACGACGTGCTTGAGCTCCAACAGATCCAGAGGATATTGACATGCCAAACATACCGGTTAATGGAGATTTAGCAAATACTCCATATTTAGAACTTGTTGGTAGTATAGTAGCTGGAAATGGGCCATGTGCATATAAAAACACGTTCTCTGGGCTTAAGGGATCAACTCCCGCAGGACATTCATCCCATAGGATTTTAGCAGCAAAACCATATCCACCAATCCAGTCGCGACAGAATTCATTAGATAATGTAGATTTGCTAATCTTTCCATCTGTTAGATCTACATCAAGTCTAACTTGTGAATAACCCAATATTTTATCAGGAATAGGTATTTCTTTAGTTTTACTCATGTTTTTCACTATTGTTTATGAGTTATTTTTTGTAGAAATTAATTATAAAAAAATAAAGTATCAAAATTTTAAAGGTTATTTGTTAATCATAGAAATCGCTTCCTTTAAAATTATTTACCAGATTATTTTTCAAAATAAGCGAATATGAAACAAAATGATTTTACAAATTTGTATGTGTAATGGTTATAGTGTTCTATTTCTATTCAATTTTGTTAATTAACGGCATTATTAGAAATATTAAAAAAATAATTAATTCATGAGTCTTTCTAACTCGTCTACAAATGCTTCATATTGCTTCATCCCAAGCTGCCAAAAGTCTGGTTTTGTTATATCTAAACCAACGATCTTACCTAGTTCTTCTGGAGATAAGCTGCCACCAGCGCTCAATAGCAGCTTGAATTTTGGAACAAATTTTTCACCTTCGGCTTTAAAAGTTTGATACAATGCGTAAACAAAAAGTTGAGCATAAGCATAGGGGTAATTATAGAAGCGAAAGTTTGGAAGGAAATAATGTGGTGTGGTGATCCAGATCCATTTCATCTCATCAAACCAATCAACAGAATCTCCAAATACATTATCTCTCGCAGTACGCCAGTATCGAGATATCGTTTGTCCATCTAAAAATTCTCCTTCTTTAATTGCATTATAGAGATTCTGTTCAAACCTATATCTAGCACTATGTACAAAAACACCACTAGCTACATTTATTTGATTAGTTAATAATGAAATTCTTTCATTTTTAGATTTAATAGTATTTAGCAAATGTTCACTCAATAATAGTTCACCAAATTTGGATGCTGTCTCTGCTACAGCCATTCCAGGTTGA
>CAYNEU010000600.1:0-2151 GCA_964396275.1 uncultured archaeon
TATCTATTTTATTTGCAAATATTTCGTATAACTCTTCAGGCGTTTCTACAACAACTTCAGCTAATAAATCATAATCCCCTGTTAAGGACATTATTTTAGTGATTTGGGGAATTATTTTTAAATCTTCAATCACAGACTTTATTACACTAATCCCTAATTTACATAAAATGATTGCTTTTATTGTCATACTTAAATACATCCCTCATTTATTAGTTTGGTGATTTAACAATTTTATTAATAAATAAAATCTCAATATTTTTAATATCCGTTAAAGGTTTTAATCTTGTATTAATTAGATTATAAAAATCTCTAATAGAACTTGTTTTAATATTTAATAACAAATCATGAGTTCCAACTAAAGCAAAAATAGATGTTATCCCGTAATATTTAAAAACGCGTAAGGTAATTCGATCTATTGCACCTTTTTTTATTCTTAATAGCAAAACTGCCTGAACTAAATTCTTTACTTCATGAGAATACCTAAGTACGAAGGTGACCCCGAGTAAAAATATGAAAATAATCAATAATTCATGAGGAAAATACTCGTTTACAAAAATTATTGAAAAGATAATAGAACCCATAGGATCAATTACGTTTAAAATGCTACTCCATTGACTATAGGTCAAATTCTCAGATTTCCAATTCACATTAGCTAAAAAAATTAATAAATATGGGATAATTGTTGAAAAGATTATTAAAAAGATTAGTTCCCATTTCCTTAAAATCACAAAAAAACTACTAAATTGATTAAAAAATGTTGATATTTCATAAGTTAAATCAGTTTCTATAGGTAAAATATATATGATTAGAGCTAATGGAATCATGCAAATTACTCCCATTAAAAAAGAAATTGATATTTTAATTAGAAATCGAGGGATTTTATAATTCTTGTTTTTATTAATTATTTTGGTTTCTTCCATTGAATATGCATCCCTATCAATAGCGATATAGAGAAAAGAAATTGAAATACTAAAACCTAATAAATAAATTATTCCATTTAGCGTTAACGGTCTCCCTCTTAAAGCAGCTCCTGTACCTCCAACGAATATCAAAAGTATGATTGTAAAAAATAATATAATAATATAGAGTACTTTAAAAATGTCAAATTTCTCAAAATTAACCCCCTTTTCATATAATGCGATAAAAATAACACTTAAAAGAAACCCAATCATCGTAAATGTTATTGAGGTGGTCTTTAAAGTTAAAAAAAAGAAGATAATATTAAGAATGATCCCAAAAAATCCTAAATAGAAGTAATATGAGATATTTTTTATATCAAAAAATCTCCGATTCTTATGAAACAGATTTTTAAATAAGAACTTTAGTGAAATGGATTCATTTTGAGATATCTTATTATTAAATATTATAAAAATCATAGCTAATATTAACAATCCAAGTCCAGAAATCAGAAATCTTAGAAAGATTACCATAATAATAGATACTTCTAAAAATAAATCTTCTACAACTACTGGAATAAAACTCCATAGTAAGTTTGCTATTATTATATTGATTATGAGTTTGTTTTGCATTATTCCAATATATTTTAAGAAATTAGTAAAGAGACCCAATTCTTAATAAATAAAGATAAGAAAAATTACTTAAATATGAATCTTGTTGTTTCATAATCCCACTTTCTTCCCAAATGCAAGAAAAGAACATCTAAACTTTTTATGAATCTGTACATATTATTAAGTAGAGTTCAAAATAAAGAAAGATGTGTGAAAAAATATGCCAACTTCAAAGGAATATATTGAGATGGATAATAAATATTGTGCTCACAATTATCATCCCATTCCAGTCGTTATAGCGCGTGCTGAAGGTGTTTGGGTGTATGATCCAGAAGGTAGAAAATATTTAGATTGTTTATCTGCCTACTCAAGTCAGAATATAGGTCATTGTCATCCAGAAATCGTTGCCACTCTAAAAGAACAAGCAAGTATCGTTACATTAACTTCTCGCGCCTTTCATAATACTACGATGGGGCCTTTTTTAAAAATGTTAGCTGAGGTTGTTGGATCACACATTAATGATCCAAAGGGTTCTGGAATAATGTCACTCCCAATGAATACTGGAACAGAAGCAGTATCAACTGGATTAAAAGTTGCTCGAGCTTGGGGGTATATAAAGAAAAAGATTCCAAAAAATGAAGCC
>CAYNEU010000601.1:0-1618 GCA_964396275.1 uncultured archaeon
ATTAAATTTGGAAAATAAAACCTATAAATTGTTAAATATTACCGATGAAAATTGGAAAATAAATTATGTTTTAGTAGAAAAAGAGCTCCAATCTTTAGACGGTTATTTACTTAATTTTATTAATATTAATAATCATATTGACATCCAAAATTTAATGGACCTATATCAAAATAACGATTTAAAGAATCATAGGAATGAATAACAATGGAACACTTAAATTGGGAAGAAATTAAAGAAAATCTGCGAAAAGCTGTCGAATTAGAAAAAATAATGAATAATTTATCAATAAAAATAACAATAAAAGAGTCCAATATCCAAGAAAATCAATATTTAGGAAAAATGCTAAAAAATGAAGATGAAATGAAACAATCATTATCAGCATTTATCAACGACGGAAAACCTATTGATTGTGATGTAGAAATTAATCAAGAGGAAAGATATATTTTACTGAAATTCAGAGAAAAAAAAATGTGGAAAAAAACTTACGAGTTATTCAATGATTTATTTTTTGGAGATTATCTTAAAAAAATGATTGAAGCGATGATGGGTGCCTTTGGTGGGATCTTCGGTAGAGAGGATTAATTCTGAAAATAAAGAATTAAAAATTTTTAGATTAGATTATTATTTGGAACGCCACCTTATGATTTTTATGAACTACCTCTAATTTCCATAGATTAAAGCAAAAATTTATTTTTTATAAAAATTACTTTTTTAGCTTTTTTATTATTCTGAAAGATATCTATTACTTTAATAATTATATATCTTAAGCTAAATAAAGAAAACTCTAATAAACATTAGTAATTTTTTATAAAAGTAATAGATTCTTTATAATATCAGTATAAACTCAAAAGTTAATAACAATAAAATTCTATCAAATTTATAGCTATAATTAAAGGAAGATTACTATGAAAGATCTAATTATTAAAAACGGTATAGTATATGACCCTTTAAATGGAATTGACGGCGAGAAAAAAGAGATCTATATAAAAAATGGCGTTGTTGTTGATAAGGTCAATGGAGATACTAAAATTATAGATGCTTCGGGAATGATCGTATTCCCGGGAGGCGTTGATCCCCATTCCCATATTGCTGGTGCTAAAGTTAATGTTGGAAGGTCCTTCAGACCAGAAGATAAACCATTCGAAGCTACAATGAAAAAAACTAAAATTACTCGAAGCGGAACTGGTTTCGCTGTTCCATCCACTTGGATGACCGGATATAAATACGCTAAATTAGGTTATACAACAGTGGCAGAACCTGCTATGCCATTACTTGAAGCAAGACATACCCATGAAGAATTTTTAGAGATGCCAATCATTGATAAACTTGCATTCCCTTTATTCGGAAACAACTGGTTTGTTCTCGATTATGTTAAAAATGGTGATATCGATAAATTAGCTGGTTATATTGCATGGATTTTAAAAGCCATGAAAGGCTACGCTGTCAAGCTGGTAAACCCAGGTGGAGTTGAAAATTGGGCTTGGGGCAAGAACGTAGATTCTATAGACGATCAAGTTTACCATTGGGGAGTTACTCCAAGACAAATAGTTGAAAGCTTAGCAAAAGCTAATGAAATGTTGGAATTACCTCATTCAATTCATGTTCATTGTAATAATCT
>CAYNEU010000602.1:0-5078 GCA_964396275.1 uncultured archaeon
CCCAGAATATTGCTGGTATAATTGAAGTAATATCCTTATCATAAAGAGCAGTTTGAAAATTAATTGTAGTAAAAGTTGTTGTAATCTTAGTTTTACCTAATAATACTAAATAATTCATTTTAATAAAAGCTCCTAATAAAACTACCATACCAATAACAACTATAAATTTTGCTAATGGAATGCTTTCGATGTTACGTTTTAATGATATTCTAAACATAAAAAATCCTATGATTAAATAACAAAACATAGCGATAAATAAAAATAAATATAATACAGTCCCTGAAATTGGGAAAATTGTTGGTGAGTATAAAAATTCCGATAATAATAACGAATTTCCATCAAGAATAAATGGGACAAAATTTAAGAAAATGATATAAACAATCTCGACTAATGAAAGAATGATAAATATAGAACCAACGATTTGAAGAAATTTTAGAACTTTTTGATATTCCATTTTAACTCACCTTAATTTTTTTAAAAAACCAAGAAAATTTTTATACAATTATACTTATTATTGTTTTTGAAATTAATAAAAATTTTTAATATTATTGTTTTTTAAACAAATTCTATTTAATAGTAATTAAATATTTCAAATTGATTTTTGATTGAATGAAAAGAAGAATTCCAATTCGGAAATTTTTAAGTGTTCACATAAAAATATCAAACAAGACAGTGGATTTATAGTTTGTCAAGATTGTGGATTAATTATGGAAGATAATTTAGCTTTTGAATCCACAGCATCAACTAGCGACCTTTATACAGATTCACAGAGAGACTATGAAAGAAGTATCAATATAAGTAATTCAAAGGCTCTTCAAGATCCCGTAATAAAAGAGAAATACGATCGAATTAAAACACTTGAAAAATGGTTCCGAGACTATGAATCTGATTTTACTGAACAGAAAAAGACTATTGAATTATTAAAAAGCCATGGGATAGGATTAAACATTAATAACGTAAAATACAAAGAAATTAAAAATAGGTATTTGAAGTATAACAAATACCATCGCCATAATTATCAAAATATGGTTATCATTTTTCTCGCAATTGTATGGTTAAAAATAAAAGATATTACAAATATACGAATCGAAGAATTCATTAAAGCTTCCAGAGAATTAGGGCACAAGATAAATAAAAAAATGCTAAATAATGCCATGCTAAAGGTGAAAAGAACTGAAAAGATGTTAAAAGAGAAGAAAAGTCCTTTAGATCTAGAAATTGAGATTAAAAATAAAATAAAGATTGTTTTTCAAAAAGATTTGAATAATATTTCATACCAAGAAGTTCAAGAGTTTTTTACAGATAAGGTTGAATATGAAAAAACTAAAATTGAAATGCAATTATTAGCTAATAAAGTTTTAAATATCATCTCATATAGTCAAATTCAAAATTTAAATTATAAAGCTTTTACAGCTGGATTAATTTATTATATAGGACAAACACTTGACAATCGAAAAATATTTACTCAAAATCTTATAGAACGCACAAGTAAATTTTCAAGTACTACTATTAGGAAGAAATATCATATCTTAAAAGATCTTTTAGGGTCTCCCCAAAACCTTGAAGTATGAATTAAAAAGTATTTCATTGGTCAAATTTATTAATATACTTCAAAACCTTATTAAATAATATTTAAATTAAACTTACAGTTTAAATAATTAAGATGTCATCATCAGAAAAACCTAATGAAATCAAATATTACAGTCAATCCATTGAGGATTTAATCAGTTCTTTCAATACTGATATAGATCATGGATTGAAATCATCAGAATTAAATGATAGATATCAAAAATTTGGATATAATGAATTACCAAAAATAAGAAAATCAATTTGGAAGATTTATCTTGCTCCAATTTTCAACTTTTTGATTGTGATTCTTATTATAACTGGGGTAGTGATTGTAATTTTGGGTTCTGCGGAAGAGACTGTTATTACATTTACTGTTGTAATTTTGAATTCTGCCACAGTTGTAATTCAACAATATAGAGCACAGAAGGCTTTAGAATCCCTACGGCAAATTTCTGCATTAAAAGCCACAGTAATTAGAGACGGGAATCAATTCGAAGTACTAAATAAAGAATTATTACCTGGAGATGTTGTGCTTTTGGAACAAGGAGATAAAATCCCCGCAGATGGAAGAATCATAAATTACGTAAATCTTACGATTGATGAAGCTCCTTTAACTGGTGAAAGTGAACCTGTAGAAAAAACCAATAATATTATCAAAGAGAATGATGTTTCAATTCAAAATCAAATTAACATGGTATTTATGGGGACATATGTTTATACGGGGAGAGCAAAAGCATTGATTACAGGAACTGGTATTAATACTGAGATTGGGAAGATATCTGAAACCCTTAATGAAATGGGGAGTATTGAAGATATCCCACTAACAAGAAAATTAAATAGATTAGGGTATATTTTAGGAACAATTGTGGTAATAAATTTAATCATTTTAATCATTTATAAATTTTCCTTATTGTTAATTGAAGGAAATTTCATTCAATCAGAAATAAGTGCCGCTCTTGTCAGTTCTATATTAAGAGCTATCAATATCTTACCAATAAATCTTCCCATTTTGTCAACATTGGTTTTAATTACAGGTGTACTTAATATGGCTCAAAGTGGCGTAATAATTAAAAATCTCTCTTCTATAGAGTCACTTGGTAGGGTTTCTGTAATCTGTTCAGATAAAACAGGCACTATTACTAAAAACGAGATGACTGTTGAAAAATTTTGGTTTAACGAGGAAGAATATGACGTTACAGGATCTGGTTATGATTCTGAAGGAGAAATATTTAAAAATAGTACTCCTATAAGTTTGAAAGAAAATCCTACGTTTGTTAAATTTATAGATTCAATAGTCTTAAATAATAATGCTCAATTAGTATATGAAGATGTGAAAATTAGATTAAAAGAAAAAAGAGAAATGGCGGTAAGGCGAGCCCTAGGTTCTCCAACTGAAGCAGCTTTATTAGTTTTAGTTGAAAAGGCCGGATATATCCCATACGATATTAAAAAGAAATATGAATTCATTACTGAATTTTCTTTTACTTCTGAATTAAAACGAATGAGCTCAATTTTTAGGTCTGATAATAATAAAAATGATATATTTGTCTTTACTAAAGGAGCTCCTGAAAGAATTATTGAGATTTCTTCTAGTATTGATATTAATGGAAATTTAAAACCTTTAGATTCTAACTTCAAAAAAGAATTATTGAACAAAATAACAGATCGTGCAAATGAAGGATACAGAACACTCGCTTTATCTTATAAAATGCTTACCAATGTTAACAAATCTAAAAGAGAAGATGTAGAAAAAGAATTAATTTTAATAGGATTTGTTTCAATTATGGACCCTCCAAGAAAAGGTGTTAAAGAGTCTATTGAACAATGCCAAAATGGGGGTATAAAAGTTAGAATGATTACTGGCGATCACCCCGCAACAGCCAAAACAATTGCGTCACAAATGGGAATTCATAAAGAAGGAGACTTAGTAATTGAAGGTTCTCAATTGAGAAATTCTGCAAAGCTAGATTTTGAAAATATTTCTGTTTTTGCTCGTGTTGAACCTTCAGATAAGGAAATCATTGTTAGACGTTATCAGGAAGATAATCACGTAGTTGCTATGACAGGAGATGGAATAAACGATTCACTAGCTTTAAAACTCGCTAATGCGGGTATAGCTATGGGTATCACAGGAACAGATGTTGCAAAAGAAACTGCCGATATGGTTATATCAGATGATAATTTTTCATCCATAGAAAAGGGGGTCAGAATTGGTCGTGGTTTATTTTCTAAAATTAGAACTATAATCTATTTCTTTATTTGTTTGAATATAATGGAAGCAATCATCTTTTTTACTTATGAATTTATACCCACATTTGATCTCTTCAGTTCAGAATGGCAACATATCTACATTTTTGGCATTGTACACTCTCTTCCTTCATTAGCATTGGTGATAGATACACATCCAAAAGATATTATGCTTGAACCTCCCCGAGACGAGGAACAGATATTGAATAAAAATATGTGGATAATGTTATTATTACAAGCTTTTCTCATGGGGTTAGGATTAGTTTTAGTTCTGCAATTGACATTATGGCAAGTCATTCCTTTAAATGATTGGAACTTAAATCCATATATTAGCTATATTAATCTTGCCGCTCCTCCTTCTGAATTAATAGCTCAAAAAGCAAGAACTATGTTTATTACTACAATATTTATTCTTGAAACTAATTTCATATGGACATTTAGAAGACCAAATAAATCTCTCAATAGAAGTATTAAAGAAGAATTTAGCCTCTCCTTACTAGTTATTTGTATGTTTACGTTAGTTTTACATGTTCTTTTTATTTGTTTTTCATACCTTGTTAATTACTATGTAAATGATGTTTTCGGGTTAGGGTTGCAGATAAATTTCATGTTCCTAAGCGGGACAGATTGGTTACTCTGTATTTTATTTGCTTTACCGGGGATATTTGGTATTGAAGTGTTTAAATATATCGCTCGAGAAAAAAAGATTCATTTTTAATTTTGTTTTTATATTGAAAAATTACTAATGAATGCATTCTAGCAAAAAAGCAATAAATTAAAAGTTATGAATATCATAGGTTATTTATTATATTGAATAGAAATTTGAATTCAATTATATGTTAAAAACTGTGGAAGAACCACAATGGAATCTACAGAAGAAAATTTTTATAATCTTGAATTAGTCGAAATCTATAAAAAATTTCAAACTGATCCTAAGAATGGTTTATCTGAAAAAGAAGCTGCAAAACGATTAGAAAATTATGGTTTAAATGAAATTCCCAAAGTATCAAAAGGCTTTATTAAAATATATCTTGCGCCATTGTTTAATTGGTTAATTGTTATATATTTAATTGGGGCTTTAATTTTATTTTTAGCGTGGTTTTTCATTGGAGAGGGAAATTTAACTTTTATTGCCTTGACATTAGGAATTGTTTTTTTAAATTGTTTAGTCGCCATTATTCAACAATATAGAGCAACTAAAAAACTTAAGGCTTTACGTGAGTTAACAGCACCGACGTCAACCATAATAAGAGATGGTCAAA
>CAYNEU010000603.1:0-2064 GCA_964396275.1 uncultured archaeon
TGATGCAAAAAAAATGAATGCAAAACAATTAATTCTCACTCATATTTCTTCACGATACCAAGAAGATGCTGTAAAATTACTAGAAGAAGCTAAAGAAATTTTTCCAAATACTATTTTAGCTGAAGATTTATTACGAATTACGTTAAAGTAACAGTTTTATAGAACGAAATCATAATATATATTATAAATCTAACTAAAGGATTAATTTTGGTTAATATTTTACAAGACGTTTTGAATATGACTCAGAATGACATAGTGTTATATAACCGTATCTTCAATAACATTATTGATGAATCGCTATTTGATCTTAATAACTTTTTTTTAATAACTTTTTAAATCAAATAAACACAATGAATTTTTCAATAAATCATTGGAAATACGTAACATAATTAACGCATCATTCATTTTCTTTAATAGTTCAATACGAACTGATAAAAAAATTTAATTTATGTGAAAATTGGTTTTAAAATTGACCGAAGGTACAGTTAAATGGTTTAATAACCGTAAAGGTTATGGATTTATAGCAACTGAAGAAGAAGGAGATATTTTCGTTCATCACAGTGCCATTGTTAAGAAGAGTGATGAATATGCCTCACTAAATGAAAATGATAAGGTAGAATTTGAGATCACTCAAGGTGATAAAGGTCCTGCTGCGAGTAAAGTAGTAGTAACTGAAGCCGCTCCTGCGCAAGTTCGAGATTTTCGATATTAAACTTCTTTTTGTTACAAATCAATAAAATATAATAATATTTAATAAGTAGTAGGTAGTAATTAGTAAGACCTTGTTCTGCGATTGTTATCGAATCTTATCTTTTTTTTATTTCTTAAAAAAAAATATTTTTAGAAGAGAGGGATGTTATTAATGTCCAAACTTTTAGGAATTCTTCTATTTCGTTCTAAATAAGAAACTTCATGTCGTAAATATCTCCAAGATATTTCGCATTTCTCTAATTTACCATCAATTGGTGTTTCAAATTCCCAAGGATTAATTACAATTAAGTCCCCTTTTCTTATCCACACTCTTTTTTTAATTTTCCCTCGGATTCTTCCAATACGGCGTTTTCCATCTTCACAATAAACACCCATCCGTTCTTGACCAAATATTTCAACAACCCGCGCAAACATTTCCCCGTTCTTTCTATAAGGCATTTTTACTCTCGATACAGTTGGAGTTGGAGCGGGAGTGAAACTCCTCCGTCCTTTTTTTTGTTGCTTTTTTTTCATCTTAGGCATACATATTCTACTCTTTAGTTCTTCTAGCTAATTACTATTATAAATCCGATTTACTGTAAATGTAAAGAATTATACTTTTATTTTAAGTTAAAATCGGAATATGCTTCGCATAAAACTCGCAAGTTGCGAATTAAAAATTTAAAATTCAGTTAAATTTAAAACATATCTTTATAATTTAATAGGATAATAATTACTTCTTTTTAGTTTTTTCTAAATCATTTAAAATAATCATAATATAAACCATAAAGTAAATGAAAGAACAGACCATATATCTGAGTGCTGAGGGAAAAGCGAAAATATTAACTCTATATGATCAATTTATATCTCGATTGAGAATAACTCATAAAGCTATTTACGTGGAAAATGGGTTTATATAATGAATTTTGAATTATAACTTTATAGTACTATACTATTATTAAAAAGAGGATTACAAAAAAATCTATTTTAGTTAATGATCTAAATCCCACCGGCGATATGGGGAAGGATAACCACTTCTGATTGCTCATTAATAACGGTATCTGGTGTAGCCTTCTTTCCATCCACTAATATCCCAAAATATTTGTCTTCCAAGTTGAGTTCTCGTAATAAATCAGCTACAGTCATTGTTTTTTCTGGTTTGAATGTTTCATAAAGGCCAGTATCTAATAATTCAGAAACTTGTTTTATAACAATCACCTACAATTTTTTATTATTAATAATATACACGATATCGTATTTAATATTATTTCTTTAGATTTATTCGTTTCAGAATGCTGTGAATTCTTGTTTTTGAAACAGTTATGGCATTAATTTAAGTTTTTCTATATAGATTTTCATTTATAAGAAAACTGA